>CALMXT010000143.1 GCA_937871125.1 uncultured Zoogloea sp.
GCGTGAATTCAAAAGCGCAGACGCACGCCGGCGTTCAGTGCCCGCGGCTGCGACAAGGTGCGGTTGTAGGGCTGGTTGTAGGTGTAGGCGTTTTCGGAATAGCGGCGGTCGAACAGGTTCACCACGCTGGCGAAGATGTCCGTCGATTTGCTCCAGGCATAGCTCGCACTGGCATTGACGACGGTATTGGAACCCTGGCCGAAACGCATCGTGCCGGCATTGCTGGTGGTGTCGAGCAGCATCGCGCCGATATAGCGGACTTCCGCGAAGCTGCGCAGCTTTTCCATCGGCCGCCAATTGACGCCGACGCTGGCCAGATCCTTCGGCACCGCGATGAGTTGCACCTTGAGCGGGTCGGTGACGATGCTGCCGTGACGGGTCAGATAGGTTTCGGTGTGGGTGTACCAGGCGTCGATGCTGAGATCGTGGCGGATGCGCCAGTTGCCGGTGAGTTCGATGCCGTGGGCGCGGCCGTCCTGGTCGTTGGTGTAGTACTTGGCCGAGCCGGCGCAGCCTGTCGGATTCAGCGCCCTTCGGCGCCGTCGGCGGAAGGCAGAAGCGCGTTCCGCCATGCCGCCACCATCGCCGGGTGGAAGGCTTCGTGGCCGCAGCCTTCCACCCACACCAGCCGGCTGCGCCGGATGCGGGCATGCAGACGTTCGGCGTTGGCGGGCGGACACACCCGGTCGAGACGGCCGTGGATCAGCGTCACCGGCAGGTTGAGCGCCGCGCAGGCGGCAACAAAATCCGTTTCGCCGAGAAAGCAGCCGGCCCGCAGGTAATGGGCCTGAAGACGGTATTTGAGAACCAGCCGGTCGAGTTCGGCGGCGGTCGGAAGCCCATCGCGGCCCGCCGCCGCGGCAGGCTCGGCGACGGCGCGCTCGTAAGCGGCCCAGGCCGCCGCCGCAGTCCGGGCGCGTTCCGCATCGGCGCCGTTCAGCCGCAACTGCAGCGCCGCGAGCAGATCGCCCCGCTCCGCCGCCGGCACCGTCGCCGCCAGCGCCTGCCACGCCTCGGGGCAGACCTCGGCCAGACCCTGGAAGAACCAGCGCACATTTGCCTCGCCCGGCATGAAGACGCTGCGCACCACAAGGCTGGCCGCCGCCTCGGGATGGGCCGCCGCGTAGGCCAGCGCCAGCGTCGCCCCCCACGATCCGCCCGTCACCCGCCAGCGGGCGATGCCCAGCCGACGGCGCAGCGATTCGATGTCGTCGATCAGCCGAGCGGTGGTGTTGGCGCGGGTTTCGCCGGCCGGCACCGAGCGCCCGGCGCCGCGCTGATCGAAGAACACCACGAACTGCCGCGCCGGATCGTACAACTCGGCCAAGCGCGGGCTGCAGCCGCTGCCCGGCCCGCCGTGCAGCACCAGCACCGGCTCGCCGGACGGCTCGCCAAGCGTTTCCACCTGCAGCACATGGCCGTCGCCGACCGGCAGGAGAAAGCGGGAAAGGGGCGCGGCGGAAAGGGCATCGGATAAGGACATCGGGGGCCGACCGGAAAATCACGATTTTCGTGAGGCGGAAGTATGCCGCCCTTCGCAACAATGCGCTTCACGGTTCCGCCATCCGGCAGACCGCCAACCAAAACACTGGAGACCCACCATGACCTGGACCACCCCGCAAGCTTGCGATCTGCGTTTCGGCTTCGAAATCACGATGTACATCGCCGCCAAGTAAGCCGGCCCGGCGGCCGTCGTCCCCCCGGCGGCCGCCGCCTCACCCCAGACTTCCAGCGCCCACGATCATGCACATCCGCGTTCTCGGTTCCGCCGCCGGCGGCGGCTTTCCCCAGTGGAACTGCAACTGCCGCAACTGCCAGGGCGTGCGCGCCGGCAGCCCGAATCACCGCCGCCGCACCCAGTCCTCCATCGCGGTGAGCGCCGACGGCGCCGCGTGGACCCTGGTGAATGCCTCGCCGGACATCCTGCAGCAGTTCCAGGCTTTTCCTGGAAGCTGGCCCACCGGCGGCATGCGCGGCTGCGGCATCGAATCGGTGGTGCTCGTGGACGCCCAGATCGACCACACCACCGGCCTTTACATGCTGCGCGAAAAAGGCAGCCCGTGGCCGATCTGGACCACCGACCCGGTGTATGAAGACCTCACCCGCGGCAACCCGATCCTGCATCTGCTCGATCACTACTGCGGCATCGACCGCCAGCCCCTTCCCCTCGACGGGCGCAGCTTTCATCCGCAAGGCTCGGCCAGCCTCGACTGGTACGCCATGCCGCTGCTTTCCGCCGCGCCGCCCTATTCGCCCCACCGGGGCAATCCGGTGCCCGGCGACAACATCGGCCTCAGCATCCGCGATCCGGCCAGCGGCAAGCGCGTGTTCTACGCGCCCGGCCTTGCCGAAGTGGACGACGCGGTTTTCGACGCCATGAGCGGCGCCGACTGCGTGATGGTGGACGGCACCTTCTGGACCGACGACGAGATGATCTCGATGGGTTTGTCGGCGAAGCGCGCCCGCGACATCGGCCACCTGGCCCAAAGCGGCCCCGGCGGCATGATCGAACAGCTCGGCCGTCTCCCGAAGCACATCCGCCGCGTCCTCATCCACATCAACAACACCAACCCGATCCTCGACGAAAGCTCGCCCGAAAGGGCCACGCTCGCCGCCGCCGGCATCGAGGTGGCTTTCGACGGCATGGAGATCGAACTGTGAACGCACTCAAACCCTGGACGCCCGAAGAATTCGAAGCCCAACTGCGCGACAAGGGCGCGGCCTATCACATCCACCACCCCTTCAACGTGATGCTCAACACCGGCAAGGCCAGCCGCGAGCAGATCCAGGGCTGGGTGGCCAATCGCTATTACTACCAGATCATCATTCCGCAAAAGGACGGCGCGGTGCTTTCCAACTGCCCCGACCGGGAAGTGCGCCGGGAGTGGATTCAGCGCATCCTCGACCACGACGGCCACGGCGACGACGCGGGCGGCATCGAAGCCTGGCTGCGCCTCGGTCAGGCCGTCGGGCTGACCCGCGAAGAAATCGTCGACCAGCGCCACGTGATTCCCGCCGTGCGCTTCGCCTGCGACGCCTACCTCAACTTCTGCCGCCAGCGCCCGTGGCAGGAATCGGTGTGCTCCAGCCTCACCGAACTGTTCGCCCCCACCATCCACAAGCAGCGCCTCGCCAACTGGCCCGAGCACTATCCGTGGATCGAACCGGAGGGCCTGCAGTATTTCCGCAACCGCGTCACCCAGGCCCGCCGCGACGTGGAACAAGGGCTGGCGATCACCCTCGCCTACTTCGACACCCGCCCGATGCAACTCAAGGCGCTGGACATCCTCAAGTTCAAGCTCGACATCCTGTGGTCCATGAACGACGCGATGATGCTGCGCTACGGCCTCGAAGGCGGCCCGCGATGAGCGCCCCCGCCGCCGCCCGCCCGTGCATCCACCGGCTGTTCCGCTTCCAGTGGGAGCCGGCCCAGCAGGCCCATGTGCTGCTCTACCCGGAAGGCATGGTCAAGCTCAACCAGAGCGCCGGCGAAATCCTCAAGCGTTGCGACG
>CALMXT010000144.1 GCA_937871125.1 uncultured Zoogloea sp.
GGGCCGGAATCTGGTAGCACAGCGACTTGCCGCCGCCGGTGGGCATCAGCACCAGGGCGTCGCCGCCGGCGGCGACGTGTTCGACGATGTCTTCCTGCGGACCGCGGAACTGGGTGTAGCCGAAGACGTGGAATAGGGTTTCGCGGGCGCGGCTCATAGGGGCGGGATTTTACCCTGCCCGGCGCCCGCGGTCAGAACAGCTTGGCGAGATGGGGCACGAGGCCGGCGGGGGTGACGAAGCTGAGTTCGTACATGCTGGAAAGGCCGGCCGCCTGCTCGTCGGTGAGGGTGGTGGCGCACAGGATGAACTGGCTGCGGTCGATGCCGAGGCGCTTTCGGAGTCGCAGGTATTTGTCGATGTCGTGACGGAACTCGCCGGTCTTGCACTCGATGCAGATCGGCGTGCTGCCGTCGACGAGGAAGAAGACGTCCAGCTCGTGCTGGTCTTCGTTGGAGAAGATGATCGACAGCTGGCGGGCGCAGGAGAAATCGCGCTGCTGTTCGCGGAACAGCGCCAGCAGCTTCATGAAGGCGTACCACTCCAGCCATTCGCCCCCGAAGAAGGTGCGGATCGCGGGCGCCGACTGGATGGTGACGCGGCCGATCTTGTCCTGCTTCTGGTAGAAATATTTGGCGAGGAAAGAGTAGTCGTAGAGGCGCTTGCAGAAGGCGTTGATGGCCTGACCGTCCTTCTGGCTGAGTTTGCCCAGGTTGAGGCTGAAGTTGGGCACTTCCTTTTGCTGGCCCCAGCGGATCTTGTCGACGACTTCCCGGAACAGTTCGTAGTTGTCGCCGAGTTCGACCGCGATGTCGTCGAAGAAACCGCTGGTGTCCACCGCCTCGTGGCTGGCGCGGACTTGCACCTGGCGATGCTCGAACCAGCGCAGGATGCCCGCGTGCTGGGCTTCGGTGGCGAGGAGCGTGGTGTTGTGGATGTCCAAAGCGTCGGTGTCGGGGGCGCCGGCCGGCGTTTCGGCCGGGAGACGGGCGCGGAGGCCGTTGAGTTCGTCCCGCTGGAGGAAGTACTGCTGCAACACTTTGCGGACGAACAGCACGGTGTCGTAGACCGGCACCGGGTTGCCGCAATGGGGGCAGGCGAGGGTCTGGCCCAGTTGCTCGCCGGGCACTTCGGCCACGTGGCCGCATTTGTTGCAACGGAGGATTGGCATCGGGGGTGTCAATGAAAAACGGGTCGGCCGATTATGCCAACCCGCTTTGCCCTTGGCGACCGTTGTGCGCTCAGGCTTTCATTTGCGGCGTGGCCAGATGGTGCTCGGCCACGAAATGTTTGAGGACGGTTTTCAGTAAGGCGGCGTGGCGGGTGTTGCCGCTTTCGCGGGCGTGCTGGATGTCATCCACGATCATCCTGCGGACGCGCTTTTCGCCGGTCGGGGTGTGGCACAGATAATTGCCCATCTCGACCGCGACCATTTCCGGAATGTGCTCGTGTTCGGCGATGGCAAGGATTTCGTCTTCGGTGAGTTCGGATAGTTCGATGCAGTCCTGCAGTGTCAACATTGGAATCTCCTCCTTTGGTTTGTAAGACTTTTTCTTACTTGACATTAGATGCTTTTAACGTTCTTGCAACGTTGATGTAACGCAAGGCGACCCGTTCACCGCGAATGGATAGAATCGGTCCTTTTATTCAAGGGGATGGCGATGCAGGGCGTGAACGCTTTCGGGCACGGGATTTATGCGGTTGATTCGGGCTACACGGGGAGCGGCGTGGCGGCGATCCACCTGATCGAAGAGGGCGGGCGCGCGGCGCTGGTGGATACCGGCAACAATGCGGCGCTGGTGCACGTGGAGCAGGCGCTGGCGGAGACCGGCTTGTCGCCCGAGTCGGTCGATTACGTGCTGCTGACCCACATTCACCTCGACCATGCCGGCGGTGCCGGGGCGTTCATGCAGGCTTTTCCCAACGCCAGGCTGGTGGTGCATCCCCGCGGTGCGCGGCACATGATCGAGCCGTCGAAGCTCTTTGCCGGCGTGTCGGCGGTGTATGGCCCGGAGCGGGCGAAGGCGCTTTACGGCGAGCTGATTCCGGTGCCTGCGGAGCGCGTTGTCGAGGCCACCGACGGGCTGGAGTTGTCCCTCGCCGGGCGGACGATCCGCGTGTTCGACACGCCGGGCCATGCCCGTCATCACGTCTGCTATTTCGATACCGCGAGCCGCAGCTTTTTCACGGGCGACACTTTCGGCCTGTCTTACCGGCAGCTCGACGTGGCCGGCCGGCCGAGCATCTTCCCGACCACCACGCCGGTGCAGTTCGAGCCGGACGCGATGCACGCTTCGGTTGCCCGCATGGAAGCGGAGCAGCCGACGGCGATGTACCTGACCCACTATGCCCAGGTGACCGACGTGCCGCGTCTGGCTGCCGATCTGCATCGTCTGATCGATGCCCATGTGGCCATCGCCGAGCTTCATGCGGCGGCCGGCGACGGGCGCAAGGCGCTGATCGAGAACGACATCTGGGAGCTGGTCGGCAGCGAGGCCCGGCGTCAGGGCTGGACCTTGCCGGAAGCCGAATGGCGCAAGCTGCTGGCGCTGGACGTCGAACTCAACGCCCAGGGGCTGGATGTGTGGCTGCAGGGGCGCTGAAATCCGCGCGGCGGGTCCGCTCCTGCGGCGTCGCGAGCGCAGTTCGCCGGCGGTGCGCTTCGGCAGGCCGGCGAGGTTTTCCCGGATGTGCGGGCCAGGTTTGAGGCCCGGCCCGCAGGGCGGATTTACTTGCCGAGGGCTTTCCTCACGCCGGCGCCGTAGGCCGGATCGCACTTGCTGAAGAGCGCGAGCTGGCGCTCGACGATGTCATCGGGAACGCCCTGCATGGCGGCGGCGATGTTGTCGAAGAGACGCTGCTTTTCGCCGTCGTCGAAGAGGCGGAAGAGATTGCCCGGTTGAGTGTAGTCGTCGTTGCCGACGCGGTGATCCCAGCGTGCCGCGTCGCCCGAAATGCGCAGCGGCGGTTCGGCGAAGCTCGGGTCCTGGGTCGGGCCGCCGAAGGAGTTGGGCTCGTAGTAGTGGTCGCCCGGCATGTTCGGCGTGAAGCGCATGGCGCCGTCCTTGTGATAGTGATGGACCGGACATTTCGGTGCATTCACCGGGAGCGCCTCGTAGTGCGTGCCGATGCGGTAGCGGTGGGCGTCGGCGTAGCTGAAGATGCGCGCCTGAAGCATCTTGTCGGGGCTGGCGCCGATGCCGGGAACCATGTTGCTGGGCGACATGGCGACCTGCTCGATCTCGCTGAAGTAGTTTTCGGCGTTGCGGTTGAGTTCGAGAATGCCCACGTCGATCAAGGGGTAGTCGCCGTGCGGCCAGACCTTGGTGAGGTCGAAGGGGTTGTACGGGGTTTTTTCGGCGTCGAGCTCCGGCATGATCTGCACGCAGACTTTCCAGCGCGGGAAGTCGCCCTTCTCGATGGCGCCGTACAAATCCTCCTGGGTCGATTCGCGGGTCTGACCGACGATGGCGGCGGCTTCGGCATTGGTCCAATGCTTGTGGCCCTGCATCGTCTTGAAGTGGAACTTGACCCAAAAGCGCTCGCCGGCCGCGTTCCAGAACGAGTAGGTATGCGAGCCGTAGCCGTTGATGTGGCGCACGTCGGTAGGCAGGCCGCGGTCGGACATGAGGATGGTGACCTGATGGAGCGACTCGGGCGAGAGGCTCCAGAAATCCCACATGGCCGTCGGGGAGCGGAGATTGGTGCGCGGATGGCGTTTCTGGGTGTGGATGAAGTCCGGGAATTTGAGCGGATCGCGGATGAAGAACACCGGCGTATTGTTGCCCACCAAGTCCCAGTTACCTTCGTCGGTATAGAACTTGAGGGCGAAACCGCGCACGTCGCGTTCGGCGTCGGCCGCCCCGGCTTCGCCGGCGACGGTGGAGAAGCGGGCGATCATCGGTGTCTGTTTGCCCACCTGACCGAAGATGCTGGCGCGGGTGTAGCGGGTGATGTCGTGGGTTACGGTGAAGGTGCCGTGGGCGCCCCAGCCCTTGGCGTGGACGACGCGCTCGGGAATGCGCTCGCGGTTTTGGTGGGCGAGCTTTTCGAGAAGCTGCCAGTCCTGCATCAAGACCGGACCGCGGGGGCCGGCGGTGAGGGCATTCTGATTATCGGCAATCGGGGAACCGGCGCTGGTGGTCATGATCGGGCACTTGCTCATGATTTTTTCTCCTGTTGGGGTGGGCGTTGTACAAGACCGCGTGGTCTGGTGATTGCAGTATCGGCGATGGGTTAGTGTTAATCCAGTTGATTGATTCTCTGATTTGAATAGGTTTGAGCTATGGGATATCGGCAATCTGCCGCCAATAGATTTGTGTTCGGCTTCAGTAAGACAGAGGCGGCGCCGTTAAGCGCGGTAGAGACAACAGCATCTCGCCGCCAGCGTTTTGCCCGCCATGACCGATCATCCATCGAAGACGCCCGCCAGTGCCCGCTCGATGCCGCAACTCGTCCGCGAGCGGCGCTGGTGGTTGTTGCCGCTGGCCCTGTGGGGCGGCGTGGTGGCGCTGTCCCTTGAACTGCAGATCGACAAGATCCGCGAGCAGTCCGTCCAGGTGGCGGTCGAGGGCGCCCGCAACATGTTTCGGATGGTGATGCTCACCCGCAACTGGAACGCCAGTCACGGCGGTGTGTATGTGCCGGTGACGCCGGGCACGCCGCCCAACCCTTATCTCGAACATCCCCAGCGGGACTTGATGACTACCGACGGGATGGCGCTGACGATGATCAACCCGGCCTACATGACGCGCTTGATCGGCAGCATGGCGGCTGCGGATGGCGGCGTGATGTTCCGCCTCACCAGCCTGAAGCCGATCCGCCCGGCCAACGCCGCGGACGCCTGGGAGCAGGCGTCCCTCGAAGCCTTCGAGCGGGGCGCCGCCGAGACGATGGGCGTCGAAGACAGTCCGCGAGGCAAGTTGCTGCGCTACATGGCGCCGCTGAAGGTGCAGGAGAGTTGCCTGGTGTGCCACGCGAAGCAGGGCTACCAGTTGGGCGACATCCGCGGCGGACTCAGCGTTTCCCAGCAATATGCGCCGATCGAGGCGACGACCCGCGACGGCATCCGTCAGACGACCCTGGCGCATTGCGCGGCCTTCGCGGTGGTGCTGGCGGTTGGCTGGGGCTTGCTCGAACTGCTGCGCCGTCGCTGGCGGGAACTGGCGGAGAAGATCGGCGAGCTCGAGGAAGCCCATGTCCAACTGCTGCAGTCCGAGAAGATGGCGTCCATCGGTGTGCTGGCGGCTGGCGTGGCCCACGAGATCAACAATCCGATCGGTTTCGTGAGTTCGAACCTGGGCACCCTGAAGGATTACCACAAGACGATGGTGGCGCTGCTGGATGCCTGCCGCGCCGGCCGGGCGACGGAGGCGGATTTCGCCGCGGCGGATTTCGATTACCTCAAGGCCGACCTTGCCGATCTGATGCGCGAATCCCGCGAGGGGCTGGAGCGGGTTCGCAAGATCGTCGCCGACCTGAAGGACTTTTCCCGTCTCGATCAGGCCGACTGGCAGGAGGCGGACCTCAACGCCGGCATCGAATGCACCCTCAACGTGGTGCGCAACGAGATCAAATACAAGGCCGAGGTGGTGCGCGAATACGATGCCAAGCTACCTCCGGTGCGCTGCCTGCCGGCGCAGATCAACCAGGTGGTGATGAACCTGCTGGTCAACGCGGCGCATGCCATCGAAGAGCGCGGCATCATCACCGTGCGCAGCGGTCACGACGCGGAGTGGGCCTGGATCGAGGTGGCGGATACCGGGCGCGGTATGTCGCCGGAGGTGCTCAAATGCATCTTCGATCCCTTCTACACCACCAAACCGGTGGGCAAGGGCACCGGCCTGGGGTTGTCGATCTCCTACGACATCGTCGACAAGCACGGCGGCCACATCGACGTCAGCAGCGAGCCCGGGCGAGGCACGACTTTTCGTGTGTGGCTGCCGCTGGCGGGCGGCCCCAATGCGGCGAAGCGGGCGGCAACCTAGGCGGTCGTCCTGCCCCGCTTCGCGCAGGGCGATTCACTTCAACTCGATGTTGGCCTTCAGCCAGAAGGTCCGGCCCGGTTCGTTCACGCGGGTGGTCTGCGTGAAGCCGCCGATGCTGGCGCCGCCGCGGCTGATGAATTCGGCGTAGGTCTTGTCGAAGAGGTTGTCGATGCCGGCGCTGATCAGGGTGCCCTTGCGCGGGCGGTAGCCGGCGTTGACCGAGAAGATCGCAAAGCCGGCCGAGCTGGCGATGTCCTGCCCGACGATGTTGCCGTAGTCCTTGTCGAAGCGCTTCTGGCCTTGCACCAGCCGCAGCAGCGCGCCGCCGCTCCAGGTGCGATCGTCGTAGGCGGCGCCGAGGCGCGCTTCGAGCGGGGCGATCTGCGACAGCGGACCGCCGCGGGTGTCGTTCTCGCCGTGGGTCCAGGCCAGCGTCGCGTAGCTTTGCCAGAAGTTGGCGAAGCGGTAGCTCAGGTCGCCTTCGAGGCCGTAAGTGGTGGCGTCGATGTTGATGGCGTCGGTGGCGTAGGCGTTGATCTTCTGGATCTGGATGAAGTCCTTGTGCTTGGCGTAGAACGCCGAGGCCGAGGCGCGCAGCGGTCCGGCGGCGTAGATGGCGCCGGTGTCGAGCTGGGTGGTTTTCTCGGGCTTCACGAAAAAGGTGCTGGCACTGCCGTTGCTCATGGCCGTGGCCTGGGGCGACTTGCTGCGTTCCCAGTAGTCGGCGGCGCGTTCGCTGTGGCCGAGGCCGGCGTAGAGCGTGGTGGTCGGTGCAAAGGCGTTTTCCCAGCGCAGGAAGCCGGCCTTGAGGGTGGTGTCGTCGGTCTGGCCGGAACTGCTGCGTCCGGTGCGCTGGTCTTCGGCCTTGCTGGCGTCCACGCGCAGGCCGCCGATCAGGCGGTTGGCGGCGTTCAACTCGTGGGCCAGTTCGCCGAATACGCCCCAGCTCGAAAAGCGCATGTCGGGCGTGCGAGGCTTGCTGTCGTAGTTGGTGCCGGTGCGCAGGCTGTGGTCGTTGGTCTGGACGTCGAGGCCGGTTTCGAGGCTGGTCCGCGGCGAGAGGTCGAAGGTGGCGGCGAGACGTCCGCCCTTGGTTTCGCGGTCGGGGTTGCTGAGCATCTTCATGCCGGTTTGGGTGCGCAGGCTGTAGTTGTCCATCACGTGGTCCACGTAGTTGTAGTAGACCTGCGCTTCCAGCTTGGCGACGAGCGGGCTGATGCGGGCTTTCTCGAACTTCAGGCCGACATTGCTGCGGTCGAACTTCACGCCGTCCATCGAGCGGTCGGCGTAGGCGGCCCGACCGTCGCTTTTCGCAAAGGTGAGTTCGAGGCGGGTGTCCGCGTCGGGCGTCCAGCCGAGGGCGCCGTTGGTGCTCCAGCGGTCGTAGGCGGAATGCACCGTGCGACCGGCGCCGTCCTTGTAGTCCTGAGAGTGGGCGTGGGTGCCGGTGATTTCGCCATAGAAGTTGGCGTTGCCGACGCCGGCTTCGAACATCTGATCGTTGCGCCCGAAGCTGCCGGCCAGCAGGCTGGCGTCGGCGTAGGTCGAGAAGCCGCTCCGGGTTTTCGGTTGACGTTCGAAAAGCACCACGCCGGCGCTGTTGCCGGGGCCGTACTTCACGGTTTGCGGGCCTTTGAGCACGGTGATGCGGTCGTAGGCTTCCGGAAAGACATAGGCGGTCGGCGGGTCCATCCGCATGCCACAGCCGCCCAGGATCATCTCGCCGTCGAGCAGGATGCCCAGACGCGAAGCGGCCATGCCGCGGAACACCGGGTCGCCGTCGGTACCGCCCTTGCGGATCACCGAAAAGCCGGGGATGTTTTTCAGATAGTCGGCGCCATCGTGGGCGGGCACCGGCTGGCGCGGTGCCCGAGGATCGGTGACGACGGTCAGCGGGGCTTCCATGGACGGCGCAGTGACGACGACCTGGCCGAGCGTGGCGGTTTCTTCGGCGATGGCAGGAAAAGCCGCGGCGACGGCGCAGGCGACGACGAGCGGACGAAGGGCGTGCCGGACGGGCTCGCGATGCGCTCGGGTGGTGAAAGTCATGGTGGAGCTCCCTGATTGCAAGAGCGCGCACCTTAAGTTTCGAAGCCGGGAAGGGATTTGATGTAGCGCAAAATGACGCACCAAAACGGTGCGTCATAGTGTCGCAGGGCGCGCCGCTCCCGAATGGAAGCGGCGGGGGCGATCACGCCGGGATCAAACCCGGAAGCGCGAGACGCTGGCCTTGAGTTCGTCCGAGACGCCCACCAGACGATGGGCCGTGCCGGCCACCGAAGCGACGGCCGCGGAGTTTTCCTCGGACATCTGGGCGATGGCTTCCACGTTGCGGGCCAGCTCGGTGGAGGCGCCGCGCTGTTCGCGCAGGGCGTCGCTGATGCTTTCGATGGCCTGTTGAACGGTGTTGGCCGAGTTGCGGATGTCGCTCATCGATCCACTGGCCTTGTCGGCCGCCTGCACCACTTCGGCCACCAGATTCCGGCTGGACTGCATGCTCGTCACCGCGCCGACCGCACCCTGCTGGATCACGCTGATGACGTTGCTGATCTCCTGCACCGAACTCGTGGTGCGTTCGGCCAGCTTGCGCACTTCGTCGGCCACCACCGCAAAGCCGCGGCCTTGTTCGCCGGCGCGGGCGGCCTCGATGGCGGCGTTGAGGGCCAGCAGGTTGGTCTGATCGGCCACTTCGCGGATCACCACGGTGATCTTGTCGATCTGTTGCACCTGTTGCGACAGGGTCTGGATCTGGTTTGCGGTGTTTTCCACCTGCTCGGCCACCTTGCCGATCTTTTCGGATGCGGCATCGACGCCCTGGCCGCTGATGACGGCCTGACGGCCGGCTTCGCTGGCCCGGTGGTTGGCATCGTCGGCGCTGGAGCCCACGTGGTCGATGCTCACCGTGAGTTCCTCGACCGCCGCCGCGGCGGAGGCGGTGGAGCCGGATTGCTGCTCGGTGCTGATCGAAACCTGGTGCGCGGCGGTGGAGAGCTGGGAGGCCGAGCACGCAACGTTTTCGGAACTGGCGATGATGCCGCCGATGGTGTTGGCAAGATCGCTACGCATCGCTTCGAGGGAAGCCAGCAGCTTGCCGATTTCGTCCTTGCCGGCGGTCTGGCTCACGGTCTTGCTCAGATCGCCGGAGGCGATCCGGGCCGCCAGCGTATTGGCTTCGGCGATGCGTGCGGTGATGCTGCGCACGATTGCGAAACTCAGCAGGGCCACCACCACGCCGGCCACGGCAAACACGCCAAGGCCGATCCAGCCGGCCGAATTCTTGGTGGCGACGCCATCTTCGGCCGCCTTCTTGCCGAGCGTCTCGTTGTACTTCATGTGCGCATCGACATCGGTGATGAAGGTCACGGCAAGCGGCCCGACCTTTGCCAACGCGGCATGGACTTCCTCGCTCCGATTGGCACGGGACAACTCCAGCAGCTTGTCGACCGCCTTGTTGTAATCCACGAGATGGCTGACCTCGAGATCGGCGAGGCGCTTGTCCTCAGGGTCGGAGATGAAGTTGTCGTAATCCTTGAAGGACTTCAACACGCGCGCCCTGGATTCCTCAATGGTCTTTTCAACGTTGGCCTTTTCGGCCGGATCGGTAGCGAGGACATGGCGATAGACCCGCACCCGCTCCCGGCCGAAGTCGACGGCGATGTTGTTGAGGATCTCCATGCTTGGAACGATATTGACGTTGCTGTAGTTGGCCGCTTCGTAAACCCGGTTCATCTGCTGGTAATTGATGCCGGTGAGCACCAGCAGGCTCACGAGGGAAGCTCCGACAAGCAGGAGCAGGCGCTGGACGATGGTCATTTTATTTTCCTTGAAGTATCAGCCGGCAAGTCGAGAACGGCGCCGTAACGGGAGCCTGCGCACTTGTCCTGCAGGGCGTGCAATCCGCAGTGAGAGGCGTGCAACGCCTGCAGCAACGGCAGCGAAAGGCGGAACTTTAAGCGCCGAATGCCAATAATCCGTTCGGCATCAAGGGTTTTGTCACGAGCGGTCGGTTGCCGCGATGCCGGCGGCTGGCAGTCGTACAATGCGGGCTCCGCACCACCCCGATCGAAAGCCGAGTTTCTCCCCGTGTCCGTATCCGAACCGCCGTCGACATCGTCGAATCAGCCCGCCATCCTCGTCCTGCCCAGCCCCTTTTTCACCCATACCGACACCATCCGCCTGCTCGAAGCGGAAGATTGCGACACCCAGCGGGTGCTGCGGCAGGTGCTCACAGGCGCCTACGACAAACCCTTCGTGATCGACGACGGCACCACCCGCACGCTGCATTTTTCGCTCTCGCTCATTCAGAGCACCATGAGCCTCAAAGACCCATTCGCCCTCGAACTCGATTACACCCAGGCGATGATGAGTTTTCAGCTCTTCCTGCAGCGTCCGCAGCACATCCTCATGCTCGGCCTGGGGGGCGGGTCGCTGGCCAAGTTCTGCTATCGCCATGTGGGATCGGCGCGCATCACCGTGGTCGAGATCGACCCCCGCGTGATCGCCTTCCGCAATGAATTTCAGGTGCCGCCCGACGACGCCCGGCTCACCGTGATCGAAGGCGACGGCGCCGACTGGGTCATCAAAAGCCGGGAATGGGAAGAAAGGCCGGACGTCATCATGATGGACGCCTTCGACCGGCACGGATTGTCCGGCTCGGTGAATTCCACCGACTTCTATCGGAACGTCCACGACGCCCTGGCCGGGCGTGGCGTGATGGTGGCCAATCTTGCCGGGGAAAAGATGGATCGAACCGGACACATGGCGATGATCGCCGAGGTCTTCGACGACCGCGTCCTGACGATCAGCCTCGTCGACGGCAACGACATCGTCTTCGCCTTCAAAAATCCGGCTTTCAACCCCCGCTGGCGCGAGATCGGCAACACCGCCAAGGCGCTGCGCGCCCGCACCGGGCTGGATTACCCGAAATATACGGTGCGCCTGGAACGGAGCCGGCGCCTCCGCTATCTGTAAGCGGACACGCCGGACGGGATTGACCTAAAGGGTTTGGACCTTCGGCGTCGGGTGACGCCGCCGCGAAGCGGCCCCCACCCTTTGCCAAAAAATCCGGCGCAGAACCTGCCGCCGTTATGCGCGCGGCTTCAACGCCGCCGCAAATACGCAAACGCACCCAGCAACGCGGCACCCAGCAAGGGCAGCGAAGCCGGTTCCGGAACGGAATTGTTGGGCTGGATGCTGCCGAGACGATCGTCGTTCGGATCGGCATAGGTAATCAGGTTGTAAAGACGCGAACTGATCGCCGTGGTCGGTGTTGCACCGTTCAGACCGCCTCTGAGCTCAAGCCCCCAATCGAACGGCTGCGATTCGAAAAAGAGCACATTCATCGCGTAAAGGCCGGGCGTCGTGAACTCCACGGTCAGCGTCGGGCCGCTGAAGCCATGAATGCCATCGTTGCTCAAAACCCGCGTGCCCTGAATGTCCAGCGCACTCCCGTCGTCGGAGGGCAGGGAGAAAGTCCATATCTCATTGGCGCTTTGCACCCCAAAGAAACCCGCAAAGCGCATCACCGTGTTCAGCACATCGTCCGGCAGCACGCTCGTGTTATCCAGCGTCGCCTGCGCCGTGGCATCCAGCACCGTGCCGTAGGTTGAATACACCGAAGTCGAACCCGCGGGGCCGACCGGATAATCGATGGTGGTGGCGAGGAAGTTTGCGGTCGCATAGCCGCCCGCGATGATCGCCTGGGCCTGGGCGAGGGAATCGGTATTGGGATCGACATTGGTCCATAACTGCCCGGTCAGGCCATTGCCCGATGTCGCAGGCAACGCCAGGCTCGGCGTCGTGAAAGTGTAGTCGGCGGCCAGAGCATTGACACTCAGCAACAGCGCCGAAGCCGTAGTCAAAAGGAATTTTGCTGAACTTTTCATGATGAATCCCACATTCGACAAAAACTGCTAAAGGAAACCCAAAGTCCATACGGCATTTTTTTGCAGCACTTTTATTAAATCCATTGCAGGCATGCAAGCCAGCCGGC
>CALMXT010000145.1 GCA_937871125.1 uncultured Zoogloea sp.
GGCCTTGCTGGTCGGGGTGCCATTTTTCCTGGGCGACCCAGCGGCTGCGTTCGGCGCTGAAGTGGAGGACGGCCCATTCGACGTCGGCGCCGGCGAAGATGCCGTAGCCGCTGCCGAGCACTTGGTCGAGGGTGGCGTCGTCGATGTCGCGGGCCGTGTCGTCGAGGATTTCGGCGCGCCGGATGGCATCGAGGGCGAAGCTGCGCAGTTCGTTCCGCAGGTGGCACCAGGCGTCGAGATACCAGTTGTCGCGGTAGTGGATGAGGCGTTGGGGCGAGACTTCGCGGCGGGTGGTTCGGTCGGTGCCGCGGGCGTGGTATTCGATGACGAGACGCCGCCGGCGCAGGGTGGCGGAGCCGACCGCCTGGAAGTGTTCGAGCTGGAAGCTGCGCGCGCCAACGGTCTGGATGCGGATGCGGCGGGCGACTTCGGCGGCGGTGTCGTCGGCGCTGCCGAGAATGCGCCCGAGGCGGTCGAGGAGCGGCTGGATGTGGGGGCCGAGCAGGCCGCTGCCGTCGAGGTTGGCGAGCAGGTATTGCATGGTCAGCAGGGCGTGGATTTCTTCGGCGCTGAACCACAGGCCGGGCAGTTCGAACTGGGGGCCGAAGTCGTGGCGGGCGGCGTCGAGGCGGTAGCCGCCCTGTTCGCGGTCGAAGATCACCGGCGCGCCGAGGGTGTCGCGCACGTCGCGGAGGTAGCGGGTGAGGGTGGCGCGGGAGATGCCGAGTTCGTATTCGAGATCGCGGGCCGGGACGGCGCGGCGGTGGCCGAGCAGGCGGACGAGTTGGTGCAGCCGGTCGATGGGGATCAAGCGGGGAGCCTCGTTGGGGTGGGATGGGCCGGGGTGGAAGGGGAAGCTGGATGGTAGTCCTTCGGTTTGCCGCTGGCGATATGCCAAAAGTATTAGGCCGGCGGCGCCGGAAAAATTGAGCCACGACAGGGCGTGCCCGTTTGCGGGTGGCTATAGTCCTTGCCGCAGTTCGTCGCTGCGGTAGCATCGTTGCTTGTCCGGGCAGGGGTTCGGCGTGTTCTGGAGGAATGAGCGATGGCGGTGCTGACAGGCAAGAGGGCTTTGGTGACGGGGTCGACGTCGGGGATCGGGCTGGCGGTGGCGCGGGCGCTGGCCGCGGCAGGAGCGAAGGTGATGCTCAACGGTTCGCGGGCGGCGGAGGATGTGGAGGACGTGCGCGCCGCGCTGGCTGCCGAAACCGGCGCCGAGGTGGCCTACACGGCGGCCAATCTGGCGGTGCCGGCTTCGGCGCGGGCGCTGGTGGAGACCACGATCGCGGCCTTCGGCGGCCTGGATATTCTGGTGAACAACGCCGGCATCCAGCATGTGGCGGCGGTGGATGCCTTTCCCGACGACACCTGGGATCTGATGATGGCGATCAACGTGTCGGCGGTGTTCCACACCACCAAGGCGGCGCTGCCGACGATGAAGGAGCAGGGCTGGGGGCGGATCGTCAATATCGCGTCGGCCCACGGGTTGGTGGCGTCGCCGTTCAAGGCGCCCTATACGGCGAGCAAGCACGCGGTGGTGGGGTTTTCCAAGGCGGTGGCGCTGGAAGTGGCGGAGCAGGGCATCACCTGCAATGCCCTGTGCCCCGGTTACGTGCGCACGCCGCTGGTGGATAAACAGGTGGCGGATCAGGCAAAGGTGCACAACATGCCGGAAGACCGGGTGATCCGCGAGGTGATCCTTGCCGCGCAGCCGACCCGGCGTTTTGTCGAGGCCGACGAGGTGGCGGCCTTTGCGGTGTTTTTGTGTTCGGACGCGGCAAAGTCGGCGACCGGCGCGGCGTTGTCGATGGATGGGGGCTGGACGGCGAGGTAGCCGGCTCCATACAAACAGGCGGAAAAGAGCGGACATGGAAGAGTTCATTGGCGGCTTGTGGCATCGCTTCATCACCCGCGCGGCAACGCGCAGCCACCCGCAGGCGGCGGTCCGGCTCGACGACATCGAACGCACGGCGGGCATCCTGTTCCGGGCCTTGGGGGGCGATCCGGGTTTGCGCGTGGCGCCGGCCGCCGAGCTTGAACACGGCGCGCGGCGCAGCTGGCTGGCACGCCTCGCCCACGTCGGCGAAAAGGCCGCCCACGCCGCGCGGGATGCCGAAACCCTGCGTCTGCCGGCCGAAATCGCGCTCTTCCCCGAACGCGGCCTCAACCGCGATCTCTACCTGTGGCTGATCGCCCAGGGCGCGGCGCTGCCCGAAGGCGGGCTCGACGCGGAAGGCTGGATCGCCGCCAATCAGCAGGCCAGCGCCGCCACCCTGGCGGCCTTTCCGGGCTTTGCGTCGCGCTACCGCCGGCTGGTGGCGGCGGTGATCGCCGAGCGGCCCGATCCGGCCCGGCTCCCGGCCGACGAAGCCGCCGCCGAACGTGCGATCCGTCGGGCGCTGGCGGAGCCCGGCAGCGTTGCCGCCTTGCCGCCGGCCCGGCGTCCGCCGACCCCGGTGGCCTTGTGGCTCTATCCGGCGCCGGTGGCCGTCGACCGCCGCGAAGGGTCGGCCAACCCCAGCCCGGCCGAGGGCAAGGAAGGCGGCGCCAAGTCGTCCGACGCCACCGACCGCCGCCGTCAGGCCCAGCGCGAGGACATGCCCGACGGCAGGAATGGCCTGATCCTGCCCTTCCGCGCCGAGAGCCTGCTGTCGTTTGCCGAATACGTGAAGGTCAATCGCGGCCACGACGACGAGGCCGACGACAACCCGGCCCGCGCCGCCGCCGAAATGGACCGGATCTCCGTGGCCCAGGACGGCACCGACACCGCTTCCAAGGTGCGCTTCGATCTCGATCTGCCCTCCGCAGCCCACGACGACCATCCGCTCGAAACCGGCATCCTGCTCCCCGAGTGGGACTGGAAGAAGCAGCAGCTCAAACGCAACGTGTGCAGCCTGACCATCCTCGACCCCCGCGACGCCCAAGCCTGCGCGCTGCCGTCGCGCCTGCTGCGTCCGGCCCGGCGCCTGCGCCATCAGCTCGAAGCGCTGACCCCGGCGCGGCGCTGGCTCAAGAACCAGCCCGACGGCCCGGAGCTGGACATCGACGCCTGCGTGCGCGCCTTCGCCGACCGCCGCACCGGGCATTCGGTGGGCGCCAGCGGCGGCTATCTGTCGTGCGAGCGCCGCGAACGCGACCTGTGCTGTCTGGTGCTGGCCGATCTGTCGCTGTCCACCGACACCTGGGTGAGCGACGAGCAGCGCGTGATCGACGTGATCCGCGACAGCCTGTGGCTGTTCTC
>CALMXT010000146.1 GCA_937871125.1 uncultured Zoogloea sp.
TTATTGCTAACGGGCGAATCCGACCCCGACACCCGGCTTTTCCGGGTGATCGCGGTTTCAATCCACGCCCGTTATTGCTAACGGGCGAATCCGCCTGCGGCGTGGAATTAACGCCCACGCCAATCGTTTCAATCCACGCCCGTTATTGCTAACGGGCGAATCCACTGGCACCGCCCACGCGCACGACGTCATCAACGGTTTCAATCCACGCCCGTTATTGCTAACGGGCGAATCTCAAGACCATGGATTCTCGCTTGGCCGCCCTGGAGTTTCAATCCACGCCCGTTATTGCTAACGGGCGAATCGAGGGAATCAAGAGCGTTCAGGACGGCAAGCGCGTTTCAATCCACGCCCGTTATTGCTAACGGGCGAATCGCTTCACGTGCAAGTGTTTGATCCACCGCCCGAAAAGGCGCGCGTTGCGCGAACCTGCACGTGGAGCTTGGCGGAGGACGATGAGGGAGGGGTGAGTTTGAATTGCTTCAATTAAAAATCAAGTACTTGAGTCTTGCGCGAAACCTCCGGGCGAATCGTGTTCGCTGGGGGTTCGCGCTATAGGCGGCGGAAAATATTACAGCACCAGTGGGCCATTGAAATCGGTGGCGCGAAAGGTGCCGTGCTCGCGTACTTCGGCGCCGCGGCTGTCGGGGAGGCGGTAGAGCCGGAGGTTGTCTTCGGCCAGTTCAATTTCGGCGAGAAGCTCCCGCTCCAGCGCTTCGAACTGCATCAGGTTCACTTGGCACTCGAACACCGATTTTTGTACGCGCTGGCCGATGCCTTCGCAGACTTTGGCAATCCGGCGCAACCGGCGGCGGCCGGCTTTGGTTTCGGTGTTCACGTCGTAGCAAACGATCACGAGCATGACGGCGTTGTCCTCAGCGGATTACGAAAGGCAGGTATTCGGGCATTTCCCCGCGCAGGCTGCGCGCGAGCAGGCGCGCCTGAATGAGGGGGACGACGCCGAGCGGTACGGTTTGTTCGAGCAGTGGGTGAGTCAGTTCCTCCTGCTTGCGCTCTTGCCACGCCACGACCACCGCCTTGCGGGCGTCGCCTTCAAGCAGTACGGCGCCGCCTTCGCGCTCGACGAAATCGTTTGCGCCGATCTGGCCGCGGTTGATCAGGGTGAGGGCGAGGCGGTCGGCAATGGCGCGAAATTCTTCCATCAGATCGAGGGCCAGTGCCGCGCGACCGGGGCGCAGGGCGTGGAGGAAGCCGACCTGAGGATCGAGTCCGGCGGCTTCGGCGGCGGAGCGGCAGTCGTTCATCAACATCGAGTAGAGGAAGGACAGCAGGGCGTTCATGCGGTCGCGAGGCGGGCGGCGCGTGCGCCCGTCCATCCGGAAGGTTTCGCGGGCGTCGGCCCGCACGACGAGCCGGAGTCCGGCGAAATACTGGCGGGCGGCTTCGCCTTCGAGCCCGCGCAGGGCGTCCAGATCGTTGGCGCCGGGCAGCGCGCGTAGCGCGGCGGCGAGGTCGTCGGCGCTGCGGCCGAGGCTCGCGCCGTCCGCCGCGTCCTTGGCTTCGCGGGCGCCGCGGAGCAGCACCTGACGGGCGTTCTTGATCTTGCCGGCCACGCAGCAGCGGGCAATGCCAAGAGCGAAGGTGGGGTCGCGGCTGCGTTCGTACTGGGCTTGGCGCAGCAGCACATTGCCCGACACGGGCCCTTCGAGGCGCGCCTTGAAACGGCCGTGGCCGTCGAGCAGCACCAGCCCGATGCCGCTGTCGGCGAGGCGATGCATCAGCGGGGTAGACAGCATCACGTTGCCGAAGCACACCACCGTGCCCACGTGGTGGAGCGGCACGCGCAGGCGCGTTTCGTGTTCCACTTCGATCCGAACGGTGTCGTTTTCGAGGTGCAGATAGCTCTCGGGCGTGGTGACGTAGAGGGTGTTGAGGACTTGCATGTCAATGGGCACCGGACCGTTGCAGCCGCGCTGATGCCCTTTGGCGGGGTGAGCGTGAGGGGCGTTGCATTTCAGGCGTCAGGGTCGAAGAGGGCGTTGTGGAGGGCGGCGAGTTTGGCCGGATCGGCGGCGTCGGTCAGCGCCTCGGGCTGGCACAGGTCGTGCAGCGAACAGGCGCGGCAGCGTTCGTCATTCACTGGCGGAGGCGTGCGGCCGGTGGCGAGCATGGCGCGGATCGCCGTTGCGGTGGTTTCGACGGCGGTGCGCAACTCGGGAGTGATCGGCACGATCCGGCGGCGCTTCGAACTGGCATAGAACAGCGCGCCCTCCGGCACCGGCTTGCCGCTCATTTCTTCGAGGCACAGCGCTTGTCCGGCCAGCTGAAGGTCGTCGCAGGCGGCGATGGCGGCTTTTTTGTTGCGCGAGCCGTGCTTGTATTCCACCGGGTAGGGCGTGCCGTCGGGCAGAAACTCGACCACGTCGGTCTTGCCGACCAGCCCCAGGCGGTCGCAGAAAACCGGCAAGGCCCGCTCCACCCGCAGCCCGGCCCGCAACTCGACGCCCGGCTGGTCTGCTTTGTTGTGCACGGCCTGTCCGCGCAGGGTAAAGACGTTCTCCTCGAAGGCTTGTTCGAGGTGGATCAGCGCACACTGACGTGGGCAGTAGGCCCAGTGCTGGAGGGCGGAGAGGGGGATGGGGTCGAGTGGCTCTTGCATGGCGGATGAACGTCTCCTTCTCGTCCAGTTCGTGGGCGTCCGCGGGAGGGCGGTGGTGGCAGGTTCCCGCCATTGAAATCCGGACGACACGCTCGCGCGGCATGTGCGCGAGCGTGTGGCCAAATGACAAGTGCGATGGCGGTCGAGCGTCGTGGGCCATCGCGGGCGAGGCGCCTTATCCCGTCGAGCCTGTGTTACCCAAGGTCCATCAGCCGACCCGCCGGATAAGAGTGACGCCTGCGGGCAGGTTGGCGTCGTTTACAGTGACTTTGTAGTCTTCGAAAGCGCGTGGAATCTCCGTCGCCGCGTTGGCGGAGATACGCTTGAACAACTCGTGAGCGGGCGCGTTGCCGAGCTCCGAGTCGTGCTTGAAGACGTAGAGTCCGCGGGTGGCCATCTCGCCGCGGGCGGCGGAGCGGTCGTGCTCGAACATGTTTTCCAGCGCCTGCCACAGCAGTTCCAGATCGTCTTCGCCGAAGCCGGTCTGCTTGGCGAGGAAGGACGACACGAAGCCGTGGGCCATGTAAACGCCGTAAGGCACGGTGTGCTTGCGGCCCATCGTGCGGTTGTCGCCCTGCTGCTTTTCTGCTTCGGCCTCGGTGGCCACGGCCATGCGGGTGATGGAGTGTTCCAGTGCGACGACCGGCTCAATCGAACGGGCAAAGGTGAGCTGAACCGGGCCGCGAACCTGGCCGCAGTTGATGCCGGTGGACATCACGGCGCCGAAGGTGCGCACGTCAAAGAAGTTCTGGCACATCCATTTGCGGGCCTGATCGACATCGTCGGCGCTGCCCTTACGCTTTTCCTTGGCGGGCTTTTTCTTCTTGCCGGCCGGTTCGTCGGCTTCCAGCGCGAATTCCTCGCCGGTTTCCTCGGGGGCGTCGAGCTTGAGCGCCGAGTAGGCGCGCTGGTGCTGGTTGTTGAGGATGGCCTTTTCGCGAACGTAGATTTCGAAGCGCTTTTCGCCCGGCTGGGGGTCGCGCTCGGCTTGCTCTTTCACCAGCCCGACAAAGTTGCGCACCTTGCGTTTGAGCGACACGTCGGTGACCAGTCCGTGGCCGGATTCGGCGTCGAGGCGCGGCAGGTTGCCGGCGTCCGGGTCGCCGTTGGGGTTGCCGTCTTTTACGTCGAAAAGCAGCACGAAATCGTAGCGGTTGTTGAGCGTCATTGTTGTTTCTCCTCGGTGGATTCGGTCGATGGGTTCTTGTCGGATTTGGTAAAGAAGGCTTGGCGCTGGTGGTAATAGCCGAGGGCGAAACGGCCCTGGTCGGCAAGCGTGAGGTGTGCGGGAATCTCATTCATCTTCGGTCCCCAAAGTACCGCACCGATATAGTCGTCAGGCTTGTGATCCTGAAATGCGCGATAGAGCATGCGATTTCCTCGATCATCAAGTTTCGAGATATGGTGGTTCTTTAGCTTAAGCAGCATGGGGAAAACTGTTCCGGGCGAACTGGATGCTGCCCCGTAATAGCGATCCCGAATCGTTGAATTCAGTTTTCCTGATCCGCCAGAGGCCTCTTCTTGGATTTTTTCCAGGACGGCGAAGAGCCGACCAAGGCGGTAGGCCACATTGGTGTTGTCGGGGTCGAGCATGGGTTGAAACTCCTTTTCCTGCGGATGGCGGCGAATGGAACGGTTCAGGGAAGCTTTGATGGCGGCGGCTCGGGGGTAGCTAACGTTCTGCTCCGCCCTGCAACGCACGACGGCGAGATTGAGAAGCTGGTGGGGATAAGGGGCATTCGGGCCAGCGAGGATCGCATCCACCACTGCGCCGCCAATGTTCGGCGGCAAACGATCGATATCACCAAACGGCTGGGTTTTCGTCGCGAGACATAAGCCTTGAAGCAGACGTTTCACTGTAAGTAGTGATGGCATCGAATCGGAATGAACAATACGGATGTCTTCAAGGTGCTGCAGGATGCGCGGCGCCAGTTCGGCCAGTGTCATGGTGTGGAAGAAGCGCACGCTGATACGCGCCGCATTGGGCGCTAGGCCCAGCACGAAGTAGCGGGCCGCGCCTTCGGTGCCGTCGAAACGTCCGCTCTGTACCGAGTCGAAAAGCGTGGTGACCGCCTTCACGCCGGCGTCCGGGTCGTCGTGGTGGCCGAAGATGTCGGCCAGCAAGGTGTCGTACTCGGAAACGGCCTCGCCTTGCTGCTCGGCCCAGCAGACGGTGGAGGCGTCGCCAACCTGGAAGCGGTTGCGCGAGCCTTTGCCGAGTAGGTGGTTAAGGGCGGTGGTGTAGGCGAAGGCAGCGGGTTTACCGACCGGGGCGTTTTCACCCTGGCGATCGCGCTTACCGTAGGACTCGAAGGCACGGAGGTTAAAGGACACGATGTTGGCGCCGACGGTTTGCGCGCCCCAAACGCCTTTGATTGCCGCGTGCAGGCGTTCGGTTTCGGCAGGCTGGCCGGTGACGAGGCAGCGCGCCGTAGGGGCGTCGTTTGCCGGTTCGCCGGCCGCCATTGCTGCGCTGGCCACGGTCGGACGCTGGCAGACGAGTTGTGGCTCGCCGTGGAGCTGGAAGCTCATCAGGGCGTTGCTTTCCTTCGCTTCGGCAAAGGCAGGCTCCTGCGCCAAGCGCTCCGGGTCGATCTTGTCGAGATAGGCCTGCACGGCTTGCAGTCCAGTGTCGGCCTGGGTGGATTCCGGCAGTGCATTGATGCGGGCACGAAAGGCGGCGTGCTGTTCGACGACCCGTTCCGGTTTGCCGCGGGTGTCAATTCCCGTGACGTACTCAACGTTGTCCCACAGCAGGTTGGCCGCAATGCCGTTCGCCCGCTTGACGCCCTGCGGAACGAGGTAGCGTCGTCCGACTTTCTTCTTGCCGTCCTGACTGCGCGTGTCGCGCAATTGCACCAGTTCTCCATCGGCGGTGATTTCGAGGACGAAGGGGATTTCCTTCTCTTCCAGTCCGTAAGCCGGCAGGCGTTCGGCTGGATCGGCAGAGGCGCATTTGCGCTGGTAGTAGTCGTACAGAGCCTGAAGAATCATGACTTCACCTCTCCGGTTTCGAAGTCAGGCACGAGGATCGTGCCGTTCTTCATCTCCGCCCGGAAGAAGTGCGGCTGCGGGTCGGATGGGTGGGTGAAGTCCAGGTCGTGGAGCATCCAGCCGAGATCGCGGGTTTCATCGATGGCGGGGCTTTCGGCGGCGGGGTCGGCGACCGGCCGGAAAGCGGCGGCGAATTCGCGGCAGCCGAGATAGGGCTGGTTCACGCACTGGCCCTTGGCGGCACGGCGGGCGAACATCTCGGTGTATTTGACGAGCGGATCGTTGGCCTTGGGCGACAGCAGGAGTT
>CALMXT010000147.1 GCA_937871125.1 uncultured Zoogloea sp.
CACGGTGGGGGGCGGCACGCCGCGGCGGGTGCATTCGCGGCCGAAGGCGGCGATGGCGAGCGGGTGGGTGAGGAAGAAGCCGGGCTCTTTCCAGACCTTGGTGAGCAGGTCGTCCAGGTCGTCCGGGGTGGGGGCGCCGGTGAGGGTCGAGATGCGCTGCTCATCGGTGACGTTGGCGAGGAGGCCGTAGTCCGGGTTGTTGATGAGTTCGGATTCCTGGCGTTCCTTGATGGTTTCGACGGTAAGGCGCAGCTGCTCCTTGATCTGGTCGTGGGGGCTGCTGTAGAGGTCCGAGACGCGAGTGTGTACGTCGAGGATGGTGGTGACGGCGTTGAGGAAATACTCGCGGGGCGCTTCGTCGTAGTCGACGAAGGTTTGCGGCAGTTCGGATTCGTCGCGCTGGGAGCAGGCGACGCGCACGTCGCGGGGGTTCTTGACCTTGTTGAGGCGGTAGATACCCGCTTCGACCGGAAGCCATTGCAGCAGGTGCACCAGCCAGCGCGGCGAAATGGTGGAGAGCTGCGGGACGGTTTTGGTGGCGTTGGCCAGTTGCCGTGCGGCGTTATCGCCGAGGGCAGTAGGCAGGTCGTGCAGGTCGGACATGAGGCGACTCCTTGTTTCTTTTTGATGGAGGACTACTAAAACGGCATGGAGAGTTTGGTTGTGCAGTGCATCAGCTTCAACCGGCTATACCCATCAAGCAGGTGGTCGCCCGGCTTGAAGGCTTTCGAAACGGGCGATCAGGGCCGACGCTTGCAAGTCGAGGGCGCTTGCGACCTTGGTCAGAGTGGCCAGCGAAGGCATTGCCCGGCCGCGTTCGAGATCGCCCACATAGCTGCGGTTGAGGTCGGCGAACTCGGCGAGCTGTTCCTGCGACCAGCCCCGTTCTTCGCGGAGATGGCGCACGACGGCACCGAAGCTGGCGGAGAGACTAGTCATCGACCGCTTCTCCTTCTTCCGCGGCGCTTCGATGGAGGCTGTGCTGGGTTTGGGCCTGGGTGATCTGGCTGCCCGGCGGAACGCTGTGGGTGAGCCAGACGTTGCCGCCGATGCTTGAGCCGCGTCCGATGGTGATGCGCCCGAGCACGGTGGCGCCGGCGTAGATCACCACGTCGTCTTCGACGATGGGATGGCGCGCCAGGCCTTTTTCGAGACTGCCGTCCGAGCCGACCGGGAAACGTTTGGCGCCGAGGGTGACGGCTTGGTAGAGGCGCACGCGTTTGCCGATCACCGCGGTTTCGCCGATGACGACGCCGGTGCCGTGGTCGATGAAGAAGCTGCTGCCGATCTCGGCGCCCGGGTGGATGTCGATGCCGGTGGCCGAGTGGGCCAGCTCGGAGACGATGCGGGCAATCAGCGGAACGCCCAGGCGGTACAGCCGGTGGGCGAGGCGGTGATGGATGATGGCGAGGATGCCGGGATAGCACAGCACCACTTCATCCACGCTGCCGGCCGCGGGGTCGCCCCGGTAGGCGGCTTCCACATCGCTGTCGAGACGTTCGCGGATCTGCGGCAGGGCGGCGGCGAAATCGCGCACGATGCGCTCGGCGGCCACGTGGCTGGCGTCGATGTCGGGGTGGCCGTGGCGCAACTGGTAGTCGAGTTCCAGCGCCACCTGTTCGTAAAGCCCGCCCAGTGCGGCATCGAGGGTGTGGCCGACGTAGAAGTCCTCGTTTTCCTGACGCAGGTCGGCCGGGCCGAGGCGCATCGGAAAGAGCGCGCCGCACAGGCCGCTGACGACGGTGTGCAGGGCTTCGCGGGAGGGCAGTTCGCGCCCGCCGTATTCCTGCTGACGGTGCTGGGCGAGGCGCCAGCGTTCGCGCACGCTGCGCAATTCGCCGACGACGCTTTCCAGATTCCAGTTGCCCGGCACGGCGATGTGGGGCCGCAGGCTGGCAAGGCTGGGCCGGTTGGCGGACGGGGTGCGGGTGGCTTGGTGGAGCATGGTTTCAGTCCTGAATCCACGGGAGGGCTTGGTAGCGCCAGCCGCCGAGCGTGCCGCGGTGGGTGTTGCCGTCCAGATCGCCCTCGAAACCTTCGAGGATGTTGAAGGCGCTGCCGAAGCCGGCCTTGGCGGCGGCCTCTGCTGCGGAGGCGGAGCGCTTGCCGCTGCGGCACAGGAAGAGCACCACGGCGTCCTTTTTCACCTTGGCTTCCAGTTCCTTGACGAAGCGCGGGTTGCGGTTCATTGCGGTGCCGGTGGCCCAGGCTACGTGCAGGGTGTCGGGCACGTGGCCGACGAACTTGCGTTCTTCGGCGGTGCGCACATCGACGAGTACGGCGCGGCCGGCGCTGGCCAGCTCCCAGGCTTCGGTCGGCGTCACGCTGCCGGCGAAGGGCAGACCGGCGTTACGGGCCTGTTCGCGGGCGCGGGCGAGAATGGCGTCGAGTTCGTCCGGTTGGTCGGCGCTGGCGCTATAGGTGTCGGGATGGGCGCCCAGATGGGGGGCGGGGGCGAAGTCGCGGGGTTGGGTGTCGAGCATGATCGGTCTCCAGTGGCAGTTGGCTGGGGGACGCGGAAGGTGGCGTCCTGTTCGGGTGGAGACACATTAGCGGCGGGCTCTGAAGATACGAACCAACAAATATTCAGATGAATTTCAGGCGGCGCTTCATAAGCTGTGCAGGATTTGCGCTTAGACGATGGACGCCGGAAAACGCAAAAAGCGAAGCCGGACGGCTTCGCTTTTTGCGGTGTGGCGTGGTGTGGTGCGCGCTCAGTTGCCGGGATCGACGAGCAGCGCTTCGTTACGCGTGCGGTGGCGCAGCCGGGCGAGGGCGCCGCTGCGGCCGCGACGGTTGAGTTTCCGTTCGTCGATGTTACCCAGCGGCAGGTCGTCGCCAGCGGCCTGCAGGGCACGCAGGAGTTCCATTCCGTGGGGCCACGGGCCGTGGCCGGAATCCACGTTGATGTGACCGGCGGCGCCGATTTCCTCCAGGTGGCTGCCCCAGCAGTCGGCCCAGTAGGCGGCCGACGACAAACGTACCCACGGGTCGTTGGTGCTGGCGACGACCACGCTGGGCGCACCGAGGGGGCAATGGGGAATCCAGCGGGCCAGGCTTTCCTGGTCCGGATGGGTGTTGGCGTCGCGCAGACCGCGGGGGCTGAAGCGCTCCGGATCGGCGGGCGCCACGAGCATGAGGCCGGCGATACGGTTCGGGCGGTCGGCCGCCGCGACTACCGAGGCGAGACAGCCGAAACTGTGGGCAACCACCCACACCGGGCCCGGCGAGCGGTCGATGGCGCTGCGCACGGCGCTGGCCCAGAGGGCCAGGATCGGCTGTTCCCAGTCGATTTCCGGGACGCGGCGGGCGTCGGGCAATTGCCGCTCCATCCAGCTCTGCCAATGCTCGGGGCTGCTGCCGTGGAGGCCGGGGACGATGAGGGTGGTGTGTTGCATCGCGTTCTTTCGGAAAGATGGGCGCGGCGGGGTCGGAATCGGAACGACTCCGCCGCGGCCGGCTTATCGGGCGCCGATCTGGTCGAAGAGGCCGCCGTCGGCGAAGTGGGTCTTCTGGGCGGCGCTCCAGCCGCCGAACACTTCGTCGATGGTGAAGAGCTTTACCGGGGCGAACTGTTTGGCGTACTTGGCGGCGATCTTGGCGTCGCGGGGGCGGTAGTAGTTGTCGCCGGCAATGGTCTGACCTTCCGGAGAGTAGAGGTATTCCAGGTAGGCGGTGGCGACCTTGCGGGTGCCGTGCTTGTCCACCACTTTGTCGACGATGCTCACCGGCGGCTCGGCGAGGATGGAGATGGACGGGGTGACGAGGTCGAACTTGTTCGGGCCGAGTTCCTTGATCGCCAGATAGGCTTCGTTTTCCCAGGCGATCAGCACGTCGCCGATGCCGCGCTCGACAAAGGTGGTGGTGGAGCCGCGGGCGCCGGAGTCGAGCACCTTGACGTTGGCGTACAGCTTTTTGACGAAATCCTTGGCGGTGGCATCGTTGCCGCCCGGCTGCTTGAGGGCATAACCCCAGGCGGCAAGGTAGTTCCAGCGGGCGCCGCCGGAGGTCTTGGGATTGGGCGTGATCACTTCGATGCCCGGTTTGACGAGGTCGTTCCAGTCGTGGATTTTCTTCGGATTGCCCTTGCGGACGAGGAAGACGATGGTCGAGGTGTAGGGCGAGGCGTTGTGAGGCAGGCGCTTCTGCCAGTCGGCGGGGATCAGCTTGCCGCGCTCGGCGAGGGCGTCCACATCGTAGGCGAGGGCCAGGGTGACGACGTCGGCTTCGAGGCCGTCGATCACCGAGCGGGCCTGTTTGCCGGAGCCGCCGTGGGATTGTTTGACGGTGACCGTTTCGTTGGTCTTGTTCTTCCAGTACTTGGCGAAGGCCGCGTTGAAATCCTGGTAAAGCTCGCGGGTCGGGTCGTAGGAGACGTTGAGCAGAGTGGTGTCGGCCTGGGCGGTGCCGACGAGCGCAACGGAGAGAAGCGCGGCGACGAGGTTGCGGGCGATAGTGCGGGGCTGCATGGGGTTTTCCTTGGAAAGATCAGTCGATGGCGCAAGTCTAGGGATGACTCGCCGCGGATCGAACCAAGAAAAATGCCGAAGCTAATTCGTGTGGGTGGAATGGG
>CALMXT010000148.1 GCA_937871125.1 uncultured Zoogloea sp.
GCGACGCGCCACGCGTCACTTCTGGCGGCCGTAATCCTGAACCTGTGCGCCTGCGGCGAAAAAATCGACGATCCGGTCCGGATACGAATCTCCCTCGCCGAATCCTCGCCTCTTCACAATTTGAGCGATGTCGACGTCGTCGTCGGCAGTGACAGGTTTCACCTTCAGCGCATTGCCGCGGGAGAAAGCCAGTCGGTCAATCTCCAGACTGAAAGCGGCGTCCCGAGGGAGATCACCCTTCTTTACCGGATCGACGGTCAGCGCCTTCAATGGACCGGACCACCCATTCCGGCCGACGGCCCATATCGCGTTGAGTTGAACATCCACGCCGACGGAACCGTCGTCTACGACGCCTGCCGCTTTCCGTACCGTGGCGGCCAGGCCACTCCGCGGACGCTTCAGCCGTAGATCTTGCACATCAGCGGCGAATTCACCCGCGGGCTGAAATAGCCCAGGACAAAGAAGAAGACGCACAGCAGCGCAAGGCCGATCAGCTTGCGCCGATTGCGCTGCAGCCACGTCTTGATATCGATCGGCGACACGCTCACACCTTCAAAAAGTGTTCCCGGTAGTAACGCAGTTCGGCGATGGATTCCTGGATATCGGCCAGCGCCTGATGGGCGCCGCGCTTTTCGAGGCCCTTGTACACGTCCGGACGCCACCGGCGGCACAACTCCTTGAGCGTGGACACATCCAGATTGCGGTAGTGGAACCAGTCCTCCAGCTTCGGCATGTAACGCGCCATGAAGCGGCGGTCCTGGCCGATGGAGTTGCCGCACATCGGCGATGTCCGCGACGGCGTGTATTGCTTCATGAAATCCAGGTAGAGCGCTTCGGCGGCCGCTTCGTCGACGGTCGACGCCTTGACCCGCTCGATCAGGCCCGAACGGCCGTGGGTGTTCTTGTTCCACTCGTCCATCGCGTCGAGCACGGCGTCCGACTGATGCACTGCAATCACCGGGCCCTCGGCCACCACCTCGAGATTGCTGTTGGTGACGATCATCGCCATCTCGATGATCCGGTCGCTATCGGGATTGAGGCCGGTCATTTCCATGTCCAGCCAGATGAGGTGATTCTGGTCCTGTGCCATAATCGGCTCGCTTTTTCGGTAAAGGCGCGATTCTACGCCCACACCGCTCCACGTCACTCCCTCCAGCCGCGGCCCTCCCCTCTCGATGACCTCCAGTAGTTTCACCGCCCTGTTTCTCGTCGCCCTCGGCGCCGGGCTGCTCACCCGCTTGTGGCTGGCCCTGCGCCAGATGCGCCACGTGGCCGCCCACCGCAATTCCGTGCCTTCCGCCTTCGCCGCCAGCATCGGGCTGGACGCTCACCGCAAGGCGGCCGACTACACTGTCGCGCGGGTCAGGCTCGGGATGGTCGATGTGCTGATCTCCACAACGCTGCTGTTGGCGCTCACTCTAGGCGGCGGACTGCAGACGCTCCACGGGCTCGCCGCCCGCGTCGCCGAACCCGGCAGCCTTGTCCACAGCGTAAGCTTCGTCGCGGCGGTGGCGGTCGTGTCGTGGATCGTCGATCTGCCGCTGACGATCTACCGCAGCTTCGGCCTTGAAGCCCGCTTCGGCTTCAACCGCCTCACCCCCGGCCTGTTCGTCGCCGACACCCTCAAGGGCATCGTCCTGGCGGCCCTCATCGGCTTGCCGCTGATCGCCTTCGTGCTGTGGCTGATGGACGCCATGGGCACACTGTGGTGGCTTTACGTATGGGCCTTCTGGCTGGTCTTCAACCTGCTGGTGCTGCTGGTCTACCCGACCTTCATTGCCCCGCTCTTCAACAAGTTCAAGCCATTGGAAGACGGCGCACTGAAAAGCCGCATTGAAGGCCTGATGACCCGCTGCGGCTTTCGCCTCTCCGGCCTCTTCGTGATGGACGGCTCGAAGCGCTCGGCCCACGGCAACGCCTACTTCACCGGCTTCGGTGCAGCCAAGCGGATCGTCTTCTTCGACACCCTGCTCGACAAGCTCGATCCGACCGAAGTGGAAGCCGTACTGGCCCACGAACTCGGTCACTACCATCACCATCACCTTTGGAAGCGCCTCGCGGTCATCGGTGCCGGCAGCCTGGCCTTTTTTGCACTGCTCGGTCATCTGGCCGGTCAGGCGTGGTTTTTCAAAGGACTGGGCATGAACGCCGCGGGCACGGCACCCACCCTGGTGCTCTTCGCGCTGGCCTTGCCGGTGTTCACCTTTCCGCTCACTCCGTTGATGAGCATGTGGTCCCGCACCCACGAATTCCAGGCCGACGCCTACGCCGCGCGGCAGGCGCCGGCTCAGGCGCTGATCAGCGCCTTGGTCAAGCTCTACCGCGACAACGCCTCGACGCTGACCCCGGACCCGCTCTACTCCAGCATCTACGATTCCCACCCGCCCGCGGCGATCCGCATCGCGCGCCTGCAGGAAGCCGCCCAATGAGCACCTACGGCACCCTGATTGCCGCCTTCGGGCGGCAATACGAAGTGCGCACCGACGCCGGCGAGATTCTGCTGTGCGTGCCCCGCGGCAAGAAAAGCCTGTTCGCCTGCGGCGACCGGGTACAAGTCGCCGTCACCGGCCCCGGTCAGGGCGTCATCGACAAGCTGCTGGAACGCACCAGCCTGCTCTATCGTTCCGACGCCTGGCGGCAGAAACTGATCGCCGCCAATGCAACGCAGGTCGTGCTGGTGGTCGCGACGGAGCCGAGTTTTTCGGACGAATTCCTGTCGCGCTGCATCTGTGCAGCGGAGAGCCAGCATCAAAAAGTGCTGATCGTGCTCAACAAGATCGACGTCCTTGCCGGTCTGGAAGGCGCCCGCGCCCAGCTCGCGACGTTTGGCCGGCTTGGCTACCCTATCCTCGAGCTCTCGGCCCTCGATAACGCAAATGCCCTGCGCGAACGCCTGATCGGCGAAACGAGCCTACTGGTGGGGCAATCCGGCATGGGCAAATCGACGCTGACCAACGCGCTGATTCCCGAAGCGCGCGCCGAAACCCGCGAGATCTCCGAATTTCTCGATACCGGCAAGCACACCACCACCTTCGCGCGGCTTTACCCGCTGCCCGAAGGCGGCGGCATCATCGACAGCCCGGGGATGCAGACCTTCGGACTGGTGCATCTCACCTCGGAACAACTGGAAGCGAGTTTCCCGGAATTCCGGCCCTACAGCGGGCACTGCCGCTTCCGCAACTGCCGTCACGACTCAGAGCCCGGCTGCGCCCTGCGGGAAGCCGCAGAAAGCGGCCGTTTTGAAATGAAGCGCCTGCAACAGTTTCTGCAGTTCCGCAACGAATGCGAACAAGGCCGGCGTCAGGCCCAGGGCTGGTAAAGCCCCGGGCACCGATCCTCAGGAACGTTCGCCCACGTCCAACAGATCGGGGTTGGGCAACTCGTCGAAGGCATGACCGAGCGACTCGCTCCAGCGGGTCCGGATCATCGTGAAATATTCGTTCTTGGCGTCGATGCTGACGTGCGACGAAACCTTGAGTTCGTCGGTCTTGATGATCGCCAGATCCAGCGGCACCCCCACCGACAGGTTGGAGCGGATCGTCGAATCCATCGAAATCAGCGCCAGCTTGGCGGCTTCGTCCAGGCTGGTGTGACGCTTCACGACGCGATCGATGATCGGCTTGCCGTACTTCGACTCGCCGATCTGGAAATACGGCGTATCGGGCGTCGCCTCGATGAAGTTGCCGGCCGCGTAAATGTGGAAAAGACGCGGCGGCTCGCGGCCGATCTGGCCACCGAGGATCAGCGCCGCGGTGAAGTCGATGCCGAAGTTCTGCAGCGCATCGGAATCGCGCCGATGCACCTCGCGCAGCGTTTCCCCCACATGGCGGGCCGCCTCGAACATGTTCGGCACCGACCACATGTTCTCGCGCCCATCTTGAGCCGACATCGCCTCGCGCAGCATGGACACGAGCTGCTGGGTGATCGCCAGGTTGCCGGAACTCATCAGCACCATCACGCGTTCGCCTGGGCGCTGAAAAATGCTCATCTTGCGGAAGGTATTGATGTGGTCGACGCCAGCGTTGGTACGGGAGTCCGACAAGAACACCATACCGGCGTCGAGCAGCATGCTGACACAGTAGGTCATGGCAATAATCCGGGGGAGTGAGACGACGCCTGGACGAGGCCGCCTGTTGGTGACAAAAGGACGACGGGCCGGCAAGGCCCGCCGCCGCTTTCAGGCCTGCAGATCCTGCAGGATTGACTTGATTTCAGCACGCAGCGAGGAGAGTTGCTCACGCAAACCGATGGCCTCCTCCGCATCCTCCCGCTTGCGCGAGGCCGTCTCGTCGAGACGGTTGCGTGCTCCGGAAATGGTAAACCCATCCTGGTAAAGCAGCTCGCGGATACGGCGGATCAGGAGCACCTCATGGTGCTGATAATAACGCCGGTTTCCACCGCGCTTGACCGGCCGCAACTGGGTGAATTCCTGCTCCCAGTAGCGCAGCACATGGGGTTTGACCCCGCACAGATCGCTTACTTCACCGATGGTGAAATAGCGTTTGGCGGGAATCGGCGGCAGTTCGACGGCTGCCGGGACTTCACTTGGGGACATCACTCAATTGCTCCACATTGGCCTTGAGCTTCTGGCTGGCGTGAAAGGTCACCACCCGCCGGGCCGTAATCGGAATTTCCTCGCCGGTCTTGGGATTTCGACCGGGACGCTGGGGCTTCTCCCGCAACTGGAAGTTGCCGAAGCCGGAGAGCTTGACACAATCGCCACGCTCGAGCGCCAGACGGATTTCCTCGAAAAAGCACTCCACCATATCTTTGGCTTCGCGCTTGTTGAGACCCACCTGCTCGAAAAGCATGTCGGCGAGCTCCGCCTTGGTCAGAGTGATCGTCATGATGCGTCAGGCCCTAAGCTTCGCACCGAGATATTCCTCGGCGTGTACGGTCAAAATGGCCATCGCAGCATCGACTTCCGCGTCTTCCAGAGTCCGCTGAGTTTCTTGCATCGTCACGCGGAAGGCAAGGCTTTTCCGGTTCGGCTCGATACCTTTGCCCTGATATTGGTCGAACAGCTCGATGCGTTGCACGATGGTCGGCGCAACCCCCAGCAGCCCTTTCAGCAGCCCCGCGGCCGCCACACCCTGCTCGACGACGAGGGCCAGATCGCGGGTCACCGCCGGGAAACGGGAAACTTCGCGATAAGCCGGCGTCACGGTATCCCGCAGCGCATCGAGTTCGACTTCGAAGACCACCGGCGCGGTGCCCAGTTCGTAGCGCTGCACCCACACCGGATGCAGCTCGCCGATGAAGCCGATCTCGCGGCCGTCGAGCAGCACGCGGGCCGAACGGCCCGGATGCAGAGCCGGATGCGCAGCCCGTTCGAACTCGGCCACGCGCGGCAGAAGCAGCGCTTCGAGGTCGGCCTTGAGGTCGAAGAAGTCCACGTTGCGGTTGGCTTCGCCCCACTGTTCCGGACGTGCAAAACCGCCCGCCAACGCGGCAAGGCGTACCGGTTGATGGAAGCCCTCCACCGGCTTGCCGGCCGCATCGCGGCTGAAGCAACGGCCGATCTCGAAGACCCGCACGCGGTTGGTCTGGCGCTTGCGATTGGTGACGAGATTGGCCACCAGCCCCCCGATCAGGCTGGAGCGCATCACGCTCATCTGGCTGGCGATCGGATTGGCGAGGCGCACCGGATCGAGGTTGGCGCAGAAATCCTTCTCCCAGGCTTCCTCGACGAAGGCGAAATTGATGACTTCCTGATACTCGCGGCTGGCCACCAGACGGCGGATAGACATCGTGTCGCGCCGGGCTTCGGGCCGCGGCAACATCGTGATCGGACCGCGGGGCGCCACCACCGGAATATTGTCGTAGCCGTAGAGGCGGGCAATTTCCTCGATCAGATCTTCTTCGATCTCGAGGTCGAAACGATAGGACGGCGGGGTGACGACAAAGTCGTCGCCATCGCGAACCACGACCAGACCGAGGCGCTGGAACATTTCGGCAACGGTATCGGCAGTCAGCGCAATGCCCAGCACCCGACGCACACGCGCCGCGCGCAGGCGGATCGGCGCACGCGCCGGCAGCTTGTCGGCCACCAGCGCTTCCTGTACTGGACCGGCCTCGCCGCCGCAGATGTCGAGAATGAGACGCGTGGCGCGCTCCATCGCCTTCCCGGCCAGTTCGAAGTCCACCCCGCGCTCGAAGCGGTAGGACGCATCAGAAGAAAAACCGTAGGTGCGGGCACGACCGGCGATGGCCTCGGGCGCGAAAAAGGCGCTTTCGAGGAACAGGTCGGTGGTCTCGAGCGTGATTCCGCTATCTTCGCCCCCCATCACACCGGCCAACGCCAGGGCTCGGGATTCGTCGGCGATCAACAGGGTGTCGGCGGCCGGCGTGATGGTCTGGCCGTTAAGGAGCAGCACCTGTTCGCCGTCCTTCGGCAGACGCACGTGGATGGCGCCGTTCAGTTTGGCGTTATCGAAGGCGTGCAGCGGCTGACCGAGTTCGAGCATGACGTAGTTGGTCACGTCCACCAGCGCGCTGATCGAGCGGATTCCGCTACGCACAAGGCGCTGTTGCATCCAGTCGGGCGTCGGCGCCTTGGCGTTCACACCGCGGACGATGCGACCGCTGTAACGCGGACAGGCGGCGGGCGCATCGAGGACGACCGCGCGCGTCTCGCCGTGGGTCGCCGCCACCGCCTCGCAGACCGGCAGGCTCAGCGGACTGCCCGTCAAGGCGGCCACTTCGCGGGCGATGCCCGAGAGACTCAGGCAATCGGCGCGGTTCGGCGTCAGTTTGATGGTGAATAGGGTGTCGTCGAGCTTGAGGTATTCGCGGATATCAGTACCGATCGGCGCATCTTCCGGCAACACCAGCAAACCGCTGCTCTCGTCGGAAATGCCGAGCTCCTTGGCCGAGCACAGCATGCCGAAGGACTCGACGCCGCGCAGCTTGGCGGCCTTGATGCCGAAGCCGGCCAGATCGGCGCCGACAAGGGCGCACGGAATCCGGATACCGGCGGCCGCGTTGGGCGCACCGCAAACGATCTGCAGCAGTTCGCCCTGACCGGCATCGACCTTGCAGACCCGCAGCTTGTCGGCGTTCGGATGCTTTTCGGCCTCGACGATCTGCGCGACGACAACCTTGGAAAACACGGCGGCGACACCGCCCTGCTCTTCCACTTCCAGCCCCGCCATGGTGAGCAAATGCCCCAGCGCGTCCGAATCGAGGGCCGGACTGACGAAACTGCGCAACCAGAGTTCTGAGAATTGCATGGCTTACCTGAATTGACCGAGGAAACGAAGATCGCCTTCGAAGAACAGGCGCAGGTCGTTCACGCCATATCGCAGCATGGTCAGCCGATCCGGCCCCATGCCGAAAGCAAAACCGGTGTAGCGCTCGGGATCGATGCCACCGTAGCGCAACACGTTGGGATGCATCATTCCGCAACCGGCGATCTCCAGCCAACGACCCTTGAGGGCGCCGCTCATGAAGGCCACGTCGATTTCGGCGGACGGCTCGGTGAACGGGAAAAAGGACGGCCGGAAACGCACCTGCAGATCGTCGCTCTCGAAGAAGTTGCGCAGAAAGTCGGCAACCACCCCCTTCAGATCGGCAAAGCTCACCGACTCGCCGACCCACACGCCTTCGATCTGATGGAACATGGGCGAATGGGTTGCGTCGGAGTCCACGCGGTAAACGCGGCCCGGCGCAATCACGCGCAACTCCGGCATCGTCTCGCGATCCTTATGGGCCGCCACGTGGGCCTGCATGGCACGGATCTGGACCGGGCTGGTATGGGTGCGGAGCATCACACCGTCACCGTTTTCCAGATAGAACGTATCGTGCATCGAACGGGCCGGGTGATTGGCCGGCGTGTTCAATGCCGTGAAATTGTAGAAATCGGTCTCGATCTCAGGCCCTTCGGCCACATCGAAGCCGATGGAGCGGAACAGTTGTTCGACGCGCTCCAGCGTGCGGACCACTGGATGCAATCCACCGATACCGGTCCCGCGACCAGGCAGCGTCACATCCAGCGCCTCGGCGGCCAACTGGGCTTCGAGTGCCGCCTGTTGCAGCGCATCGCGACGAGCGCTCAGCAACGCCTCGATGGCCGTCTTGGCTTTGTTGATCTCCGCCCCAGCCGTTTTGCGGGCATCGGGATCGAGTTTGCCAAGCCCCTTCAGCAATTCGGTGATAGAACCGCCCTTGCCGAAATAACGTGCCTTGACGGCTTCAAGGGTGGCACCGTCCGCAGCTTCGGCAAACGCAGCACCTGCGTCCACGACGAGTTGATCGAGTTGATCCATTTTTAAAAGTCTTATCCCGGGTTCAGGACAAAAAAAAGGAGGCTAGGCCTCCTTTTTTCGTGC
>CALMXT010000149.1 GCA_937871125.1 uncultured Zoogloea sp.
TTGAGGATGTCCTGCACGGTGGGCAGGCCGAAGCGTTCGTCGGTGTAGCGCTCGGGCTTGAGCTGGCCGATGAGTTTGGTGTCGCCCATCACTTCGCGGGCGCCCTTGTCGATGTCGGCGAGGATGCGTTCGACCAGCGGATAGGCTTCGGGGTGAACCGCCGAGGCGTCGAGGGGGTTGCTGCCGTTGGAAATGCGTAAAAAGCCGGCGGCCTGTTCAAAGGTCTTGGGGCCGAGGCGGGAGACGTCGAGCAGGGCGGCGCGGCTGGGGAAGGGGCCGTTGGCGTCGCGATGCGCAACGATGTTGGCGGCGAGGGTGGGGTTGAGGCCGGAGATGCGGGTGAGCAGCGCGGCCGAGGCCATGTTCACATCCACGCCGACGGCGTTGACGCAGTCTTCGACCACCGAATCCAGCGCACGGGCGAGACGGGTTTGGTTCACATCGTGCTGGTATTGGCCGACGCCGATGGATTTGGGATCGATCTTGACCAGTTCGGCCAGCGGGTCTTGCAGGCGGCGGGCGATGGAGACGGCGCCGCGCAGGCTCACGTCGAGGTCGGGGAATTCCTTGGCGGCCAGTTCGGACGCGGAATAGACCGAGGCGCCGGCTTCCGACACCACGATCTTGGTCATATGCAGCTCGGGGCGCAGTTTGATGAGATCGGCGGCGAGTTTGTCGGTTTCGCGGCTGGCGGTGCCGTTGCCGATGGCGATCAGCGAGACTTTGTGCTTTTCGCACAGCTTCGAGAGCGTGTGCAGGCTGCCGTCCCAGTCGCGGCGGGGTTCGTGGGGGTAGATCACGCCGGTGTCGAGGAGCTTGCCGGTCTGGTCGACGACGGCGACCTTTACGCCGGTGCGCAGGCCGGGGTCGAGGCCGAGGGTGGCGCGGGGGCCGGCGGGGGCGGCGAGGAGCAGATCCTTGAGGTTGCGGCCGAACACGCGGATGGCTTCTTCTTCGGCTTTTTCGCGCAATTGGCCGAGGAGTTCGAGTTCGAGGTGCAGCGAAATCTTGACGCTCCAGGCCCAGCGCACGGTTTCGCGCAGCCAGGCGTCGGCCGGGCGGCCCAGGTCGCGGATGCCGAAGTGGCCGGCGATGCGTCCTTCGCAGGGGTTGGGGCCGGCGGGGCTGCCGTCGGTGGGATCGGAATCGAGCCCCAGTTGCAGGCGCAGAAAGCCTTCGTTGCGGCCGCGGAACAAGGCCAGCGCCCGGTGGGACGGCACAGTGCCGATGGCTTCGCGGAAGTCGAACCAGTCGCGGAACTTGGCGGCGGCGGGGTCGGATTCCTTGTCGGCGATGACGGTGGAGGCCACCACGCCGTGGTCGGCGAGGAATTCGCGCAGCTTGCCGATGAGTTCGGCATCTTCGGCGAAGCGTTCCATCAGAATCTGGCGGGCGCCGTCGAGCACGGCCTTGGTGTCGGCAAAGCCGGCTTCGGCGTTGATGTAATTGGCGGCCTCGGTTTCGGGCGTGCGGGTCGGGTCGGCCAGCAGGGTGTCGGCCAGCGGCGCGATGCCGGCTTCGCGGGCGATCTGGGCTTTGGTGCGGCGCTTCTGCTTGAAGGGCAGGTAGAGGTCTTCGAGGCGCTGCTTGGTTTCGGCGTTCTCGATGGCGTCGCGCAGGGCGGGGTCGAGCTTGCCTTGTTCGTCGATGCTGGCAATCACCGCGGCGCGGCGTTCTTCGAGTTCGCGCAGATAACCGAGGCGCTCTTCGAGGTTGCGTAGCTGGGTGTCGTCGAGGCCGCCGGTGACTTCCTTGCGGTAGCGGGCGACGAAGGGCACGGTTGCGCCTTCGTCGAGAAGTTGCACGGCGGAAGAAACCTGACGGGGTTGTACACCTAATTCGGCGGCGATGCGTTGTTCGATGGGCAAAAGCATGGAAGGGCTGGACTCGGTTGAGCTGCGGCGCGAAAAGGGCGCATGGTGCAGAAACCCGGCCTGTGCTGCAAGTCCGTTTCCGGAGAAGTTTCCGGTAAAATCCCAAGATTACCCGTGTCGCGGACCTTGTTTTTCCGCGCATCCCACGCCAGGCCGCCCCTTATGGCGCGTCCGGCTCAGCTGGAGATCACACCGCATGAACCCCCTATTCGCCGCGCTGACCGCGGTGGTGCTCAGCTTGATGGTGGTTGGAGGCGATGCCTCCGCTGCCCACAAGCCGGCCCACGAGACGTCAGCCCGCAAGTCGGCTCCGGCCGCAAAACAGTCATCCAAGCACGCCGACAAAAAAGCCGAGAAGAAAGCCGAAAAGAAGTCGGCAAAGAAGGTCGACAAGAAGGCCGACAAAAAGGCCGAAAAGCAGCATGCAAAGCAGGCCGACAAGTCGGCGTCGAAAGCCGTTTCATCCCGGAGCGCCAAGTCGAAGGCGGTCGAGTCGAAGGCCGTGGAGTCCGTTTCCAAAGGTCAGCGCCACAAGCATGCCGAGGCCAAGGCCGAGCCGACGCGTCGCCTTACCCGGGCCGAACGCCGACGCGAAGCCCGCGCCGCCCGTGAGGCCGCCGCCCAGGAACGGGAACAGGAGCGCAAGGCGCAGCGCGCCAGTCGGCACGGCAAACGCGTTGCCGAGCCGATGCCTGCTCCGGCGCCCCAGCCGCCGGTAAGCCGGGCCGAGCCCGCGAAGCAGCCGCCGCGCGGGCGTGCCGAGAAACCCATCGGTCGCGAGGCTTTTGCGCCGATCGGCCGGGAAGCCTTTTCGCCGACCACGCCGCCCTTGTCCCGTGCGGCTGCCATGCGTCAGCTCCAGGCGCCGCAGCCGGCGCCCAGTCCGACGCCTGCCGTTCCCGCAGCGCCGGGGCGGCAGACCGTGGTGATCCCGGCTCCGGCGGCGGCGTCCGCTCAGGCGGTTCCGCTGCGCCCGACTGTCGAGTTGTCGAAGGCCCAGCCGCGAACCGTTGCACCGCAGTCGATGAATAGTCTGTCGGCGGCCGAGGCCGCCGCCGCTGCGGCCGCGGCCGTTTCCGCGCCGCGTGCGGCTGAGCCGGTTCACGCTCCGGCTCATGCCCCGGCACCGGCTCAGCCGGCTGTGGTGGCTCCGGCTCCGGTTGCGGCGGCGCCGCAGGCTCCGTTGGCCGCGCCGGCCGCCTCGACGCAGCGTCCGCCCCGCGGCACGGCGCGCGCCTATGCGATGGACGGCGCAAGCTTCTATCAGAGCGGGCGCAAGTTCCGGGTGCAGGGGCTCGATGCGCGCGATCCGGGCATGACTTCCGAACACGCCACCCAGCGCCTGCAGCGCGCACTGGATGGCGGCAACCTGACCATCGAGCCGGTTGAAACCGACGCCGCGGGTCACACCGTTGCGGTGGTGCGGGTGAACGGCCGCAACGTGGCGGATGTGGTACGCGGAGTGTCCAACTGACAACGCACGTTTTCTAAGGCGGAAAGCATCGCGCCCGGTTTTGCCGGGCGCGATTTTTTTACGGGTTCGGGGCGGGGGCTACATCGCGATCAAGGATTGGCGGCCCCACCAGTCGGCGCCGGCGGCAAGTTCGATCGGCTCACGCACGGCTGCGGCTTCGACACACAGCATGCGGCGAAAGCCGTCGGCCGGCAGGTCGGCGAGTTGCGCGCTCTTGTCGACCCACGGATTCCACACTACCGCATCGGGGAAATGTTCGCTGTGAATGCCCATCGCGCGATGATCCTCGCGGACCAGCAGGGTGGGCGGGGCGCCGCGGTAGATGCGGTCGACCTCGTCCTCGATGGAAACGCCGACGCCGGTTTCCTTCTTGAGGGTGTCGCCGTCGGCCGAGTCGATGTATTCGAGGCCGCGCAGGCCTTCGATGCGCAGGGCTTCCACTTCCCGCACCTTCAGATAGGTGTGAAGTGCGGCGGTGAAGCTGAACGGCGTATCGCCGGTGTTTTCGACTTCAAGCTCCATGTCGAGGCGCGCGCCGCCGATCGACACGGTCATTTCGATGGTGAAGGCGTGCGGCCAGAGGGCGCGGGTTTCGGCGTCGTCGGTGAGACGCAGGGTGGCGAGGGCGAAATCCTTGCCGGCGCGGGTGGTGGAGACCTCCCAAAGCCGGTTACGGGCAAAACCGTGCTTGGGCAGCGGACCGAGGGCGGCAAATTGCGGGAAGCACACGGGCACGCCGCCGCGAATGGGCGTGCGGCCGTCGAACACTGCCGTGGGGCTGAGATAGAGGCGATCTTCGCCGCCGGCCGGCGTCCAGGACAGCACCTGGGCGCCGAACAGGCTGATGAGGGCGACGGCGCCGTCGGGCGTCTGCAATTTGATGACGGGTTGGCCGTGAAGCTCGGCCGTTTCGATCTGATCGGTCATGGTGCGGGTGAGGCGGAAGTTACGCAGCGGGCGATGATAACGCGGCGACTTCCTGATGGCGGAAGCAGTCGACGGTGTGGTCATTCACGAGTCCGGCGGCCTGCAGGAAGGCATAGCAGATGGTGCTGCCGACGAAGCGGAAACCCCGTTTCTTGAGCGCTTTGCTGAGCGCGTCGGAAAGCGGGGTGCTTGCCGGAACGGCACCGATATCGGCACGCCGTTCGTCGATCGGACAGCCCTCGACGAAACTCCACAGCCAGGTGTCGAAGCTGCCGAACTCGGCTTGGATGGCGAGAAAGGCGCGGGCGTTGGCGATGGTCGAGGCGATCTTCAGGCGGTTGCGCACGATGCCCGGATTGGCCAGCAGGGCCGCGGTTTCGGCATCGCCGAAGCGCGCGACGGCTTCCGGGTCGAAGTTGGCGAAGGCGCGGCGGTAGTTGTCGCGCTTCTTGAGAACGGTGATCCAGGATAGGCCGGCCTGGGCGCCTTCGAGCGTGAGAAGCTCGAACAGCGCCCGGTCGTCGTGGAGCGGCACGCCCCATTCGGTGTCGTGATAGGCCTGGTACAGGGGGTCGTTCCCGCACCAGGCGCAGCGCACGATGGCAGACGACATCTCAGCCTTGCAGGTTGAGGATGCCGTTCTTGACGGTGTTGTCGTCCGGGTCGTTGGAAAGCACGAAACCGAGACTGCTGACGAACTTCAACATGCGTTCGTTGTTCGACAGGAAGAGGCCGGTCATCGCGCTCAGGCCGCGGTTGCGGGCGGTTTCGATGAGCACGCCCATCAGCCGGCGGGCAAGGCCGCGGTGCTGCCAGTCTTCGGCAACGACGATGGCGAACTCGCAGGTTTCGCCGTCCGGATTGACCGCATAGCGGGCCACGCCGATTTCGACTTCCTCGCCATCTTCTTCCTTGGTGGCGACGAAGGCCATTTCCCGGTCGTAGTCGATTTGGGTGAGGCGCGCCACCATGGCCGGCGGCAGTTCGCGCATGGTGTTCATGAAGCGCAGATATTTGGTTTCGGGCGACAGCTTGCGGACGAATTCGACTTCCAGATCGGCGTCCTCGGGCTTGATCGGGCGCACCGTGATCTCGCCTTCCGGCATCGACAGCTTGGTGATGAGATGCGACGGATAGGGGTGGATCGCCATGTGGTCGTAGCGGTCCGCCGTGGGGGCGATGTTGTCCAC
>CALMXT010000150.1 GCA_937871125.1 uncultured Zoogloea sp.
GCGGTTCGATCGCCAGCCTCCCATCGGCGCGAAGTTTGATCTCTACGGAATAGATGAGCGAGATTTCTCTTGGTGCGCCGTCCGGTATGGCTCATCGCAGTCCCCGGCGAAGGCTTCCCGCGCCGCCTCCATCGGGGCAAAGAGGGTGTTTAGACGCGCTTCGTCCTGGTCCGGGGCATGTGGGATGAGCCCATGCTTCAGCAGCAGTTCAACGGCCTGCGCTTCAGCCGCTGCGGGCGAGCTTGTGGGGTCCGCCCGCAGGCGTTCCCATTGCCGTTCGTACTTGAGATTGAGCGCCTGGACTGCCTTGACGGCCTTAAGCGGGTCTGGGGTGCCCAGCGGCACCTTGATGATGGACTGCGGAGCGGCCCAGGAGGTCCTTCGGGACGTGCCGCTGATAGTAAATCTGGCCGTGCCGAAGGTATGTGTAACGCAGCTTCACCCGGAGTATCGAGAGGAGCGAGGAGTTCTGAGAATATGCCATGTGTTAGTCCGACTACCACGAAACTACCACAGACAACACCGATTCCCGTGCTTAACCTCTTGATTTCAAAGTAAAAATTAGACTAGTTGTGGTGCCCGGAGCGGGACTTGAACCCGCAAAGCTTACGCCGGCGGATTTTAAGTCCGCTGTGTTTACCGATTTCACCATCCGGGCCCATGAGGCGTTACCTGGGTTGCTCGGGGAGCGTGATGTTGACTTCGAGGATTTCGCAGTTGTCCTGTTTTTCGAGCTGGACCTTGATGTCGTCAGGGCCGACGTTCACATACTTGGAGATGACGGCGATCAGTTCGCGCTGAAGATCGGGCAGGAAATCCGGCGTGCGGTTGGTGCCGCGCTCGTGGGCGATGATGAGCGACAGGCGCTCCTTGGCAACCGCCGCGGTCTTCTGCTTGGTGCCGAAAAAATAGGAAAGGAGCGACATCTTACTTGCCTCCGAAGAGCCGCTTCAGGATGCCCGGCTTTTCGTAGGTGACGAAACGCAGCGGACGGTCTTCTTCGAGAAAGCGTGCCACCACGTCCAGATAGGCAGCGGCAACGTCGCTGTCCTTGAGGTGGATGGCCGGGGTGCCCTGGTTGGAGGCCTGCAGGACGTCGTCGGATTCGGGGATGACGCCGATCAGCGGAATGCGCAGGAGTTCCTGGACATCCTTGTAGGACAGCATTTCGCCGTCCTCGACGCGCTTGGGCGAGTAGCGGGTGACCAGCAGGTGTTCCTTGACCGGCTCGCGGCCTTCGATGGCGCGGCGGCTCTTGCTTTGCAGGATGCCGAGGATGCGGTCGGAGTCGCGGACCGAGGAGACTTCCGGGTTGGAGACGACGATGGCGTCGTCGGCGAAGGTGAGGGCCATCACCGCGCCGCGCTCGATGCCGGCGGGGGAGTCGCACACCACGTAGTCGAAGCCCATGTGGGCGAGATCCTTGAGCACCTTCTCGACGCCGTCTTCGGTCAGCGCGTCCTTGTCGCGGGTCTGGGACGCGGGAAGGATGAACAGGTTGTCGCAGTGCTTGTCCTTGATGAGCGCCTGATGCAGGTTGGCTTCGCCGTTCACCACGTTGATGAGGTCGTACACCACGCGGCGTTCGCAGCCCATGATGAGATCGAGGTTGCGCAGGCCTACGTCGAAGTCGATGACCGCGGTCTTGAAGCCGCGGAGGGCGAGGCCGGTGGAGATGCTCGCACTGGTGGTGGTCTTGCCGACGCCACCCTTGCCTGACGTTACTACGATGACGCGTGCCACGATGTCCCCTTAAGTCGTATGTGTGCCGTTTCAGTCGTACTGAAGCGGGTTGATTTCGAGTGTGTGCAGGTTGTCCGAGCCGGTCAGCCGGACCTGGGCGCCGCGTCCGGCGACGTTTTGCGGAATGCCGCGTTCGAAGGTGCGGTAGACGCCGGCGATGGAGACCAGCTCGGGGCCGAAATTGGTGCTGAAGATGCGTGCCGTGGTGTCGCCGCGGGCGCCGGCGAGGGCGCGACCGCGCAGCGGGCCGTAGCAGTGGATGCTGCCGTCGGCGATGATCTCGGAACCGGGGCTCATGCCGGCGAGCAGGACCAGGTCGCCGCCCTTGGCATAGACCTGCTGGCCGGAGCGCAGCGGACGGTCGACGATCAGGGTGGGGGCCAGTTCGGACTCGGCGGGCGTTTCCGCGGCGGCGGGCTGAGGGGCGGCGGCTTCGACGGGGGCCGGCTCGGGAGTCGGGGCCGGTGCCGGCGTTTGCTGGACTTGCGGCTGGGGTACCGTCTGCGGACTTTCGGCGGACAGATCGCGGGCGCCGAGCAGGGCGAGGCCGGCGCGGCGGGCACCGTCGTGGAGGTGCTCGGCGAGGTTGCGCACACCCATCGGCTGCAATTGGTAGCGGCGCAACAGGCTGAGAATGGCGGTCCAGTCCACCCGCTCGGGCGGATTGCCGAGCTGGGCGAAGTCGAGCACGGCGGGTTCTCCGGCGAAAAAGTCGGGCATGCCGCCAAGCATCATGTGCAGGGCGTCGGCGAGGCGGACGGGGTCCGTATCGCGGAGGCTGGCGGTCATGACTGCCAGGCTGGCGCCGTTGAACTCGATCAGTTTGCCCTGCGGGGAAGCTTCAGCCATTGGTATTTTGGGTGGATTGGTGGTGTATCGATGCGGGTTGCCGAGGTGTGCGAACACTGTGCGCAAACCGAAACCCGTCAAGTCTACTTTTCAGCAGGGTTTCGGGCAAGTCCGCCGGTCGGTTAGTGGAAAGTCGGCGGCGTAACCGGTTCTTTGGCGAACAGGGCGGCCACGTCGTCGGCGTTCAGGCGGTATTCGTGGTTCGACAGGTCGTCGTGGATAAGGACTTCGCCGTGTTCGGCGATGAGCGCGTCGAGTTCGTCGCGGCCGAGGTTGCGCAGCATGCCGCGCACCTTGTCCCAGTCGAGGGGCCAGTCGTGCGTGACCTCGCGGGCTTCGAAGAGGCGCACGGTTTCCTGGTGGAACAGGCGGGTGAGGATCTCTTCGGCGGGGAGGCCGAGGAGTTCTTCGTCGCGCAGGGTGGAGGCCAGACGGGCGATACGGTCCCAGCCGTCCGGGTCTTTCTTGTCGGCGTCGGGGAGCTTTTGCAGGAACAGGCAGGCGGACTTGTTGGCCGAACTGACGGCGTGCAGGGTGGCCGGCTGCTGTTCGGACTGGGTCAGATAGTGTTCGAAGATTTCGGAGATGCTGGCGCCTTCGATGGGCACGAAGCTCTGATAGGGATGGCGCAGTTCGGGCATGTCGAGGCTGAGCAGCAATTGTCCGTCGCCGACCAGATCGGCGATGCCGGTCTTGCCGGCGGCTTCGTCCGAGGCTTTGGCGTAGCCGCGCAGGTTGAGGGTTTCGGTGATGTCGACGACCAGCAGGCCGACCGGGCCGTGGCCCTGCAACTGGATGGTGAGGCGGCCGGGTTGCTTGAGATTGCCGCCGATCACGCAGGCGACGGCGCACATCTGGCCGAGCAGATCGCGCACGGAGGCGGGATAGGCGCGGTTTGCGAGGAGGGCTTGCCAGACTTCGTCGAGCTGGACGATGGCGCCGCGGATGTCGAGCTCGTCGAGCAGGAAGCGTTGCACGTAGCTGGTGGAATCGCTCATTCGGAGGCTCCTGTCGAGGCGTGGAAGCTGGCGTAAAGGGTGGGGTCGAAGCCGACGAGGAGCTGGCCGCCGGCGGTTTCGAGCACGGGGCGGCGGATCAGGCTGGGGAATTCCTGCATCAGCTGGACGGCGGCGCTCTGGGTGTCGATGGCTTGACGCTCGGGCGGCAGCTTGCGCCAGGTGGTGCCGCGGGTGTTGATCAGCGTCTTCCAGCCGACGGCCTTGCTCCAGGCGTGGAGCGTGGCGCTGTCGATGCCGGACTTTTTATAGTCGTGAAAGCGGTAGGCGACGCCGTGCTCGTCGAGCCAGGCGAAGGCCTTTTTCATGGTGTCGCAGTTCCTGATGCCGTAGCAGGTGACGGCGGGAGGCGTGTCGGGGGCGGTGTCTTGCATGGTGCGGGGGCGGATCGGGTCCGGCCGGGGCGGCTACGAAGTCGGCTAGTTTAAGCGACAGCCGGGCCAGACCCAAGTTTCGCCCCCGCGGGGCGGGTTCAGGCGGCCCGCAGCAGTTTGAGGCAGGGCAGCGAGCCGGCCAGATCGAGGGCGGTGAAGTCGTCGTGGTTGGCGAGCCGCGGGTTGGCACCCCGTTCGAGGAGCAGGCTCACCAGATCCGGTTTGCTGTTGGAGGCGACGTACATCAGGCAGGTGGCGCCGTTGTCGTTCTGGCGGTCGATGTCGATGCCGGCCTGGATCAGTCGGTCGATGATGGCGTGGCTGCCGTTGTAGCAGGCCAGCCACAGGGCGTTGCAGCCGTCGGCGTTGGTGACGGCGATGTCGACGCCGTAGGTGAGGAGCGCTTCGATCACATCGAGCCGGCCTTCCTTGGCGGCGCGCATCAGCGGCGTGAAGTGGCGGTCGGGCTGCAGGGCGGAAGGCTGGGCAGGGTCGAAACCGTACTGGGCGAAGAATTCGGCAACGGCGGGATTCATGGGTTTTCCTGGTGACGTTGGGGGTAGGGCGGGCTGGTTTCGATGCGGGCATCCACCACCGGCGTGCCGACGGTGAAGTGATAGACGCTCTGCCAGTGCGGATCGGAGAGGCCGAAGGCTTGATGCACCGGCTCGTCGAAGAAGCAGCCGATGCCGGTGCCGCGCACGCCGGCGGCTTCGGCTTCGAGATACAGCACCTGCCCGACGATGCCGGCTTCGCGCAGCAGGCTGCGGTAGGCGTGGCCATCGGCACCCAGGCCGGAGAAGTCGGCGACCATGCCCAGCGAGAAGGCGCTGGTCGAGGCGATGTCCTGGTGGCAGGAGAGCGCGCGGGCGAGGCGCTGCACTTCCTGCAGGCCCAGCGCGGCAAGCAGGACGAGGTTCAGATGGGCCGGGCAGTCGGGGGCGAAATCGTGGACTGGGCGCGGTGCGCCAAGTCCGCTGGGAATCTCCGTGCCCGGCGTGCGGGGCAGCAGATAAAGGCCCGGCGGCAGGCCGTCGACGCGCATCACGAAGAGCAGCAGATGGATGGCCGGGTCGGATTCCTGGGCCGAAAAGGGGGCTCGCGGGCGAGGCAACAGGGCGTCGAGCATCCGGTAGAAAGCCGCTCGGGGCAGGGTTTCGCGCGGGTCGAAGCGCTGGCCGCTGCGGCGCTGGCGGATGAGCTGCGCGGCACTGCCGGCGGTGGGATGGGCGGGCAGCGGCGGCAGGGCCGGAAAGTTCGGGTGCAGGGCGGGCAGGGCGTCGGCCGGGCGGCGGCTGAAGTGGGCGGCCTTGTCCACAATCGGCCAACGGTAGCCAGGGGACGGGTCGATGGCGCTCGGGCTGCCGTACCAGCTGGCGGGGGCGAGCCAGTCGATGAGCGCCGGCCCGGCGGGCGGCGCCTGCAAGCCGGAGGCGCGGATCGCCAGCATGATTTCGGGCTCTTCGTCCTCGGTGAAGGAGAGCCGGCCGGACGGGAAATCCGCTTCCCGATCGAGCCCCATTAGCCGGGCGAGGGTGGCGGAAGGCAGGGTCAGCGGCGCGACTTCCCAGCCCAGCAGCGCGGCGGCATAGGCCAGCGCGGCGACGGCGTGGCCCACGTCGAGCTGGCAATAACGGAAGGCTCGCTCGCCGTATTTCCAGGCTTCGCGCCACATCACGCTGGAAAGGCCCACCGCCAGCCATCGTCCGCCATCCGCCGGAACGAGGGCGCGGCCTTCGACGGCGTGCCGTTCCGGATCGTAGTGGTGCAGGCCGTCGGCGAGGCCGGGCAGGCCGGCGGTCAGCACGAAGGCTTCGACCGGATGCAGGTTGCCCGACGAAGGGTTGCAGCGCAGCGCCCAGCGGCTGGCGCCCCAGCTTTTCCACGCGGACAGGCCGAAGGCGAGTTCGAGCAGCGCGCCGAGGCTGGCTACGTCGGCAGGGACGGGCGTTGCCGGCGGAGCGTCCAGATCGCCGAAGGGGCGGTCGAAACGTTGGGCCGCCAGGGGCAGCAGTTCGACCGGCGCGCCGGCGTAGTGTCGGAAAGCGCAAGGCTGGGCATCCCAGTCGAGCTGGCCCGGGCCTTCGGCAAAGGCCTCGAAACGGTGGCGGGTGCGGGCGTGATAGGCGGCGAGCGGGTTGTCGGGAGAGACGGCGTTTTGTGGGATATCCGACACGATCGAGGTTTCCGGAGGGTTTGAACTTCTTTTAGCAAAGGCCATGCCTGCCAAAAATCAAGCAGTTAGCGGCGCATGAGGCGCTTCGGCGCGGCTGGCATCATCTCTGCATGGGGACGGGGAGAAACACCCGCAACACGACAGCACCGCAAGCGCCGCCGAGAAGGATTCGTGGCTACCGGCATCCGGGAATCC
>CALMXT010000151.1 GCA_937871125.1 uncultured Zoogloea sp.
CCGCAACGGCGGTGAGTGTCTTGAGTCGGGACAGCAGCATGCTTGATTCTCCTAGGAAGGTCGGCGAGCGTTGATTGCTGCACTGTAGCAATCCTTTGCGGCGGAACCTATCTCGGCAACGTTATGACCAGTATTGCTCAGGGCTGCCATTGCCCGGCCCCGGTCGCCTCGATAATGCCGGCTATCCCCGACGGAGACCCGCCATGACCTGCAATCTCACCGAGCAGGACGCGCAGCACCTGCGCTACTGCATCGCGCTTTCCCGCCGCGTGCGCGACAGCGGCAAACACCCTTTCGCGGCCATCGTCGTCGATGCCGCGGGCAACATCGTCGCCGAAGCCGGCAACGATTCGCTGCCGCCGGAGGGCGATCCGACCCGCCACGCCGAACTGGTCGCCGCCGGCCTTGCCGCCAGACGGCTCAGCCCGGAACAACTCGCCGCCGCAACGCTTTACACCAGCGCCGAACCCTGCGCCATGTGCGCCGGCGCCATCTACTGGTGCGGCATCGGCCGCGTGGTCTATGCGCTGTCCGAGCACCAACTGCTCGGACTGACCGGCGACCACCCCGAAAACCCGACCTTCGCCCTGCCATGCCGCGAAGTCTTCGCCCGCGGCCAACGCCGCATCGAGGTCACCGGCCCCTGCCTGGAAGAAGAAGCCGCGGCCGCCCATGCCGGCTTCTGGCAACGGCCATAAGCGATGGCACATAACCCTTATCGGCGTCGGCCTCTCAACCCCGCCCGATGCGCCGTGCTACTTTAAACCGTCGTCACAGGAGCCCTTTTGCATCATGGCCGAACGTCCAATCCAGTTCTATTTTCGCGGCGCCCTGCACTCGGTACAGGGGCCCGCGCCGACCCGCACTGTCCTCCAGTACCTGCGCGAAGACCTGTGCCAGACCGGCACCAAGGAAGGCTGCGCGGAGGGCGACTGCGGAGCCTGCACCGTCGTCGTCGGCGAGCTGGTCGGCGCGGACGGATACGAGGAACTGCGCCTGAGCGCCGTCAATTCCTGCATCCAGTTTCTGCCCTCCCTCGACGGCAAGGCCTTGTTCACCGTCGAAGACCTTGCGCCGACCGCCGACACGCTGCACCCCATTCAGCAGGCGCTGGTCGACCGGCACGGTTCGCAGTGCGGCTTCTGCACGCCGGGCTTTGCGATGTCGCTGTTCGCGCTCTACGAAAACCAGCCGGACTGCCCGGAACGCGAGGAAATCGACCACACCCTGTCGGGCAACCTGTGCCGCTGCACCGGCTACCGCCCCATTGTCGATGCCACCAAGGACGCCTACGCCCTGCCCCGCCAGCCGCTCAAGCGCGAGCCGGTGATCGCCGCGCTCAAGACCCTCGCCAAGCTGCCGCCCCTCGACTATCAGGGCGCCGGCCGGCGCAGCCACAGCCCGCGCAGTCTGGCCGAACTGGCCGAATTGCGCGAAAAGCTGCCGGATGCCCGCCTGGTCGCCGGCGGTACGGACGTCGGCCTGTGGGTCACCAAGCAGGGGCGCGATCTCGGCGAAATCATCCAGCTCGGCGCCGTCGCCGAACTGAAGCGCCTGGCGATCGGTGCCGAACGCCTGGAAATCGGCGCCGGCGTCACGCTGACCGATGCCTTTGCCGCGCTCACCGCCTTCGAGCCGCAATGGGCCGAACTGGCCCGCCGCTTCGCCTCCACCCCGGTCAAGAATGCCGGCACGCTCGGCGGCAACGTCGCCAACGGCTCACCGATCGGCGACTCGATGCCGGCACTGATCGCGCTCGGTTGCCGGATCGTGCTGCAAAAGGGCGACGCGACGCGGGAAATGCTGCTCGAAGACTTCTACCTCGATTACCAGAAGACCGCCCTGCAACGGGGCGAATTCGTCCGCTCGCTGATCGTCGACGCGCCAAACGCACCCTTGCAACGCCTGTTCCGCAGCTACAAGGTGGCCAAGCGCCTCGATCAGGACATTTCCGCGGTCGCCGCCGGACTGGCCGTGCATCTGGACGACGAAGGCCTGATCCGCCGGGCCCGCCTTGCCTTCGGCGGCATGGCGGCCACGCCGAAACGCGCCGCCGCCTGCGAAGCCGCCATGCTTGGCCGGCCGTGGAGCCTCGACACCGTGCGCCTCGGCATGGCCGCGCTGAAAGAGGACTTCACCCCCTTCTCCGACGTGCGGGCAAGCAGCGCCTACCGGCTCAGCGTCGCAGCCAACCTGCTCCAGCGCTTCTGGCTGGAAACCGCGCAGGCCCCGGCATCGACCGCCGCCCCCGTCCGTCTGGCACAACTTTCACCGATCCTCCCGGAGGCCCGCCCATGAGTGCCCGCCCCTTCAGCACGGGACCGCTGGTCGGCCGTGCCATCCCGCACGAAAGCGCCCATCTGCACGTCAGCGGCAAGGCCGCCTACGTCGACGATCTGCCCGAACTGGCCGGCACCTTGCATGCGGCAGCGGGCCTGTCGACCGTCGCCCACGGCCGCATCAAGAACCTCGACCTCGCCGCGGTGCGCGCCTACCCCGGCGTGCGCTGCGTCCTGACCGCGGCCGACATCCCCGGCGAAAACAATTGCGGCCCGATCCTGCACGACGACCCGATCATCGCCAGCGACGCCATCCAGTTCTACGGCCAAGTGATCTTCGCGGTCGCCGCCGACACCCGCGACGCCGCCCGTCAGGCGGTGCGGCTGGCCAAGGTCGAATACGAAGCCGAAACGCCCATCCTCAGCATGGACGCCGCGATTGCCGCCGAATCCTGGGTGCTGCCGCCCTTTGCGATGCAGCGCGGACCGGTCGACCCCGCCTTCGCCAATGCCCCGCACCGTCTCAGCGGCACGGCCCACGTCGGCGGTCAGGAGCACTTCTATCTCGAAGGCCAGGTTTCCTACGTCCAGCCGAAGGAAGATCACACCCTGCACCTGATCTGCTCGACCCAGCATCCGACCGAAATGCAGCAGCTCGTCTCCCACGCCCTGGGCTGGCGCTCGCATCAGATCAGCGTCGAAACCCGGCGCATGGGCGGCGGTTTCGGCGGCAAGGAATCCCAATCGGCCCAATGGGCCTGCCTCGCCGCGCTGCTGGCGGTCCGCACCGGCAAGCCGGTCAAGATCCGCCTCGACCGCGACGACGACATGATCGCCACCGGCAAACGCCACGGCTTTCAGTACCAATGGCAGTCGGCCTTCGACGACGCCGGCCGTCTGCTTGGCCTGAAGCTCGAAATGGCCTCCAACTGCGGCTACTCGGCCGACCTCTCGGGCCCGGTCAACGACCGCACGATCTGCCACATCGACAATGCCTACTACCTCGACGCGGTCGCGCTGAAGAGCCTGCGCTGCAAGACCAACACGGTTTCCAACACCGCCTTCCGCGGCTTCGGCGGGCCGCAGGGCATGTTCGTCATCGAAACGGTGCTCGACGACATCGCCCGCCACCTCGGCCGCGACCCGCTCGAAATCCGCCAGATCAATTTCTACGATGTCGAACCCGGCGCGCGCAGCACCACGCCCTACGGCATGCTCGTCGAGGACAACGTCGCCCCGGCCCTGGTCGCCGAACTGGCCGCCGAATGCGACTACGCCGCCCGGCGGGCCGCGATTGCCGAATTCAACGCGGGCAGCCCGATCATCAAGCGCGGCCTGGCGCTCACCCCGGTCAAGTTCGGCATCTCCTTCAACGCCACCCATTACAACCAGGCCGGCGCGCTGGTCCATGTCTATACCGACGGCACCGTGCTGGTCTCCCACGGCGGCACCGAGATGGGCCAGGGGCTGTACACCAAGATCAAACAGATCGTCGCCCAGGAGTTCGGCCTGCCGCTGGCCGACGTGCGCCTCTCCTCGACCGACACCAGCCGCGTCGCCAACACTTCGGCAACCGCGGCCTCGAGCGGCGCCGACCTGAACGGCAAGGCTTCGCAGAACGCCTGCCAGAACATCAAAGCCCGGCTCGCTGCTTTTGTCGTCGAGCTGTGCCAGGGCAAGGTCGCCGTCGCGGACGTGCAGTTCGTCGACGGCCGGGTCAAGGCCGGCGAGGTTTACGACGCCGGTTTCGGCGAAGTGGTGATGGCCGCCTATCGGGCGCGCATCCAGCTCTGGGACGCCGGCTTTTACCGCACACCGAAAATCCATTTCGACCCCGTCACCAAGTTCGGCCGGCCCTTCTTCTACTTCGCCTACGGCGCCTCGGCCAGCGAGGTCGCCATCGACACCCTGACCGGCGAACTGCGCGTGCTGCGCGTCGACATCCTGCACGACGTCGGCCGCTCGATTAATCCGGCGCTCGACATCGGCCAGATCGAAGGCGGCTTCATCCAGGGCATGGGCTGGCTGACCAGCGAGGAGTTGTGGTGGAAGACCGACGGCGCCCAGGCCGGCCGCCTGATGAGCCATGCGCCATCCACCTACAAGATCCCGACCGCCAGCGATCTGCCGGACATCTTCAACGTCCGGCTCTACGACAATGCCAATGTCGAGGACAGCATCCACCGCTCCAAGGCGGTCGGCGAGCCGCCCTTCATGCTGGCGCTGTCGGTCTTCCAGGCCATCCGCGACGCCGTCGCCGCGGCCCTGCCGGCCGGCAGCGCGGTGCAACTCAGCGCCCCGGCGACGCCGGAAGCCATCCTGCACGCCATCGAAGCGGGCCGGGGAGTCTGATCGTGAGTGCCGACTGGCTCGCCCCGCTCATCGCCCAACTGGCCGCCGGCCAGGACGTCGTGCTGGTCACCGTCGCCCGCACCCAGGGCTCGGTGCCGCGCGAAGCCGGCGCAAGCATGCTGGTCGGCCGGGAGCGCACCGCGCTGACCATCGGCGGCGGTCATCTCGAATGGCAAGCCATTGCCCACGCCCGGCGGCGCCTCGCATCCGGCGGAAGCCGCCCGGAAATCGAGCGCTACTCGCTCGGCGCCCGCCTCGGCCAATGTTGCGGCGGCGTCGTCTGGCTGCTCTTCGAAAACATCCCGGCGGCCGCCCTGCCCGAATGGCAGGCGCGCCAAGCCGCCGTGGAAAACGGCGCCAGCCTGCAACGCCGGCTCGACCACCACGCCAGGGCTTCGGACTGGACCGCCAAGGCCGGCGAGAAGGGCATCCGACTGGACGGCGGCCCGACGAACTGGCAATTCACCCAGTACGTCGCTGCCGACCGCTTTCCGGTATGGATCTTCGGCGCCGGTCACGTCGCGCAGGCGCTGGTTCGCCAGTTACCGCCGCTCGGCGCCGCGATCACCTGGATCGACAGCCGCGACGAAGCCTTTGCCGACATCGACACCGGCGGCTTCGACACGCGAATCGCCGACATGCCGGAAAGCGAGGTGGCCAGCGCCCCGGCCGGCACCTTCTTCATCGTCATGACGCACAGCCACGCGCAGGATTTCGCGCTCTGCGAAGCGATCTACCGTCGCCACGACTTCGCCTACTTCGGCCTGATCGGCTCGCACAGCAAACGCGCCTCCTTCGAGCGCCGCCTGCTCGACCGCGGTCTGGCCCGCCAGCGCCTCGGCGAACTGACCTGCCCGATCGGCATTCCCGGCATTGTCGGCAAGCAGCCCGCCGCCATCGCGCTGGCCGTCGCCGCCGAAATCCTACAAATCCACCACGCCCGCCAACTCCTCGGCCAGGTCGCCCGCCCGCGTCTGCTCGACCGCCTCGTTCGTCCTTTTCAACCGGAGTAAGCATGCCACCGCCCGATCCCCGTCTCCAGTTGCTGCACATCACCAAGCGCTATCCCAGCGTCGTTGCCAATTCCGACGTCAGCCTGACCGTCATGCCCGGTGAAATCCACGCCATCCTCGGCGAGAACGGCGCCGGCAAAAGCACCCTGATGAAGATCATCTACGGCGCGGTCAAGGCCGACGAAGGCGAGATCATGTGGAACGGCCACCAAGTCGCCGTCGCCAACCCGGCCCAGGCGCGCCAACTGGGCATCGGCATGGTCTTCCAGCATTTCTCGCTGTTCGAAACCCTGTCCGTCGTCGAGAACATCGCCCTGGTGCTGGACGAGCCCTTCGATCTGGCGGCGCTGGCGGTTCGCGTCAAGGCGGTTTCGGAACGCTACGGTCTGCCGCTGGACCCGTTCCGCCTGGTGCACAGCCTGTCGGTCGGCGAGCGCCAGCGCGTCGAAATCGTGCGCTGCCTGCTGCAGGACCCGAAGCTGCTGATTCTCGACGAGCCGACCTCGGTCCTCACGCCCCAGGCCGTGCAGAAGCTGTTCGAAACCCTGCGCCGTCTTTCCTCGGAAGGCGTTTCCATCCTCTACATCAGCCACAAGCTGCACGAAATCAAATCGCTCTGCGATAGCGCCACCATCATGCGCGGCGGCAAGGTGACCGGCACCGCCGTCCCCCGCGACGAAACGCCGGCCAGCATGGCGCGCATGATGATCGGCCGCGAATTGCCGGTCTGCGAAGCGCCGGCCTACACCGGCGAACAAAAGCCGGTGCTGGAAGTCCGCGGGCTCTCGCTCACCTCGGACGACCCCTTCGGCACGGCGCTCGCCGATATTTCGCTGACCGTCCAATCCGGCGAGATCCTCGGCATTGCCGGCATCTCGGGCAACGGTCAGGCCGAACTGCTGGCCGCGCTGTCCGGCGAAAACACCGTCGATCGCGAGGCCATCAAGCTGTCCGGCGAAGCCATCGGCCATCTCGATGCAGGCCAACGGCGCAGCAAGGGGCTGGTGTTCGTCCCCGAAGAGCGCCTTGGCCGCGGGGCCGTGCCGTCCCTGTCGCTGGCCCGCAATGCGCTGCTCACCGCTCACCGCAAGGGCATGAAGCAATGGGGGCTGGTCAAATACAAGAAAGCCTGGGAATTTGCCGAGCAGTGCATCGCCCGCTTCGACGTCCGTTGCGGCGGCCCGGCCTCGGCGGCCCGCTCGCTGTCGGGCGGCAATCTGCAGAAATTCATCGTCGGCCGGGAAATCATGCTTGCCCCCCAGCTCATGATCGTCGCCCAACCGACCTGGGGGGTCGATGTCGGCGCGTCCGCGGTGCTGCGCCAGACCCTGCTCGACCTGTCGCGAACCGGGGTCGCCATCCTGGTCATTTCGGAAGAACTCGAGGAACTCTTCGAGATCAGCGACCGCATCGCCGTTCTCGCGGCCGGCAAACTCTCTGCCGCGCAACCGAAGGCGGCAACCAACGCCGAATCCGTCGGCCTGCAGATGTCCGGCCTGTTCAACGCAACCGCCAAGCCTACGGAGTCCAGCCATGCACCTGCTTGAACCCCGCGCCCAACCGTCGCAGATCATGCGCTGGACGGCGCCTCTGATCGCCATCGCCGCCACCCTGGTGGTCGGTTCCCTGCTTTTCTGGGCGCTCGGCAAACCCGCGCTCGCCTCCTTCCAGGTCTTCTTCATCGAACCGCTGACCAGCAGCAACGGCTGGAGCGAACTGCTGATCAAGGCCTGCCCCTTGATCCTCATCGCCCAGGGCCTGGCCATCGGCTTCAAGGCACGCATCTACAACATCGGCGCCGAAGGCCAGCTGATCGTCGGCGCGCTGTTCGGCGGTGGCGTGGCGATCTACTTCGAAGGCAGCGATTCGTCGCTGATCATTCCCGCCATGGTGCTTGCCGGTGCCGTCGGCGGCGCCTTGTGGGGCGCCTTGCCGGCACTCCTCAAAACCCGCTTCAACGCCGAAGAGACGCTGACCACGCTGATGCTGACCTACGTGGCGACCTTCATCCTGTCCTATATGGTCAATGGCCCGTGGCGCGACCCGGAAGGCATGAATTTCCCGCAGTCGGTGATGTTCGGCGACAGCGCGCTATTCGGCATCCTGCTCGAAGGCTCGCGGGTGAACACCTCGGTCTTCATCACCCTGTTTGCGGTGCTCGCCTTCTGGCTGTTCAACGCCAAGAGCTTCCTGGCCTATCAGCTGGAAGTCGGCGGACAGGCGCCGGCCGCCTCGCGCTACGCCGGTTTCTCGGCCCAGCGGACGATCTGGTTCAGTCTGGTCATGTCCGGCCTCACCGCCGGTCTGGCCGGCGTCGGCGAAGTGGCCGGCCCGGTCGGCCAGCTCAACCTGAACATCTCTCCGGGCTACGGATTTGCCGCCATCATCGTCGCCTACCTCGGTCGCCTGCACGCACTGGGGATTGTGCTGGCCGGCTTCCTGATGGCGCTGATCTACCTCGGCGGCGAAGCCGCCCAGGTCAGCCTGCAGATGCCGGCGGCAATCACCGGCATCTTCCAGGGCATGCTGCTGTTCTTCCTGCTCGGCGCCGATGCCTTCATCGACAATCGCCTGCGCACCCCAATCTGATCGCCGTCTGAGGAAAACATCATGGTCGAAAGTCTGATCCCCGTTCTCGCCGGCGCCATTGCCGCCGCCACACCGCTGATCTTCGCCGGCCTTGGCGAACTGATTGCCGAACGCACCGGCGTCATCAATCTGGGCGTCGAAGGCATGATGCTGACCGGCGCCATCGCCGGCTTCGCCGCCGCCGCCGACACCGGCTACGGCGCGGCCATCGGTCTGCCGGTCGGCGCCATCGCCGGTGCCGCCACGGCGATGATCTTCGCCTTCTTTGCCCTCTCGCTGGCCGCCAACCAGGCCGCCTGCGGCCTCGCCCTGACCATCTTCGGCATCGGCCTGTCGGCCTTCGTCGGCCAGCACTACGTCAGCTACAGCCTTCCCGGCCTGCAACCGCTGGCGATCCCGCTGCTCTCCGACATCCCGCTGCTGGGGCCGGTGCTGTTCAAGCAGGATGCGGTGGTCTATCTGTCCTTCATTGCCTTTGCCGGCGTGGCCTGGACGCTCAGCAAGACCCGCCTCGGGCTGCTGCTCAAGGCCGTCGGGGAATCCCCGGAATCCGCCCATGCCATCGGCTACCCGGTCCTCGGCATCCGCTACGGCGCCGTCGCCTTCGGCGGGGCCATGGCGGGCATCGCGGGCGCCTATCTGTCCACCGTCTACACCCCGCTGTGGGTTCAGAACATGAGCGCCGGCCGCGGCTGGATCGCCGTCGCGCTGGTGGTCTTTGCGACCTGGAAGCCGACCCGCCTGCTGCTCGGCGCCTATCTGTTCGGCGCCGTCACCATCCTGCAGTTCCACGCCCAGGGGCTGGGCATCGACGTACCGGTTCAAGTCCTCGCGGCCCTGCCCTACATCGCCACCATCGTCGTGCTGGTCGTCATTTCGCGCGACCGCCGGCTGCTCCAACTCAACCTGCCGGCCTCGCTCGGCAAGCCCTTCCTGCCATGACCACACTTCTGCTGAAAAACGCCGACGTCCTCGTCACCATGGACGAGGCCCGCCGCGAGATCGCGGGCGGCGGCGTCTTCATCCGCGACGGCGTGATCGAGGCGGTCGGCACCGCCGACCAACTGCCGACGGACGCCGACCAGGTGATCTCGCTGGCCGGCACGGTCGCCCTGCCCGGTCTGATCAACACCCACCATCACATGTACCAGAGCCTGACCCGGGCGATCCCCGGCGCACAGGATGCGGAACTGTTCGGCTGGCTGCGCCGGCTCTATCCGATCTGGGGCGGGCTGACCCCCGAAATGATCCGGGTTTCAACCCTGACCGCGATGGCCGAGCTGATCCTTTCCGGCTGCACCACCTCAAGCGACCATTTGTACATCTACCCGAACGGCAGCCGGCTCGACGATTCGATCGAAGCCGCCGCCACCATCGGCATGCGCTTTCACGCGGCGCGCGGCAGCATGAGCGTCGGCGAAAGTCAGGGCGGCCTGCCACCGGACCGGCTGGTCGAGGACGAAGCGGCGATCCTGCACGACACGCAACGTCTGATCGAAACCTGGCACGACCCCCGCCGCCACGCCATGCAGCGCATCGTCGTCGCCCCCTGTTCGCCCTTTTCGGTCAGCCGCGACCTGATGCGCGAAGCCGCCACGCTGGCCCGCCACTACGGCGTATCGCTGCACACCCACCTGGCCGAAAACGACAACGACGTCGCCTACAGCCGCGAAAAATTCGGCATGACGCCGGCCGAATACGCCGAGTCGCTGGGCTGGGTCGGCCACGACGTCTGGCACGCCCACTGCGTCAAGCTCGACACGCCGGGCATCGGGCTGTTTGCCCGCACCGGCACCGGCGTCGCGCACTGCCCCTGTTCCAACATGCGGCTGGCTTCCGGCATTGCGCCGACGCCGGCGATGCGCGAAGCCGGCGTCCATGTCGGCCTCGGCGTCGACGGCTGCGCCTCGAACGACGCCGCCCACCTGCTCGGCGAAGCCCGTCAGGCCATGCTGCTGGCCCGCGTCGGGCACGGCCCGGCAGCGATGAACGCCCGCCAAGCGCTGGAACTCGCCACCCTGGGCGGCGCCCGGGTGCTGGGCCGCGACGACATCGGCGCGCTGGCTCCGGGCATGAGCGCCGACCTCGTCGCCTTCCCGACCGGCGGACTCGATCTGGCCGGCGCCGCGGTGCACGACCCGGTCGCCGCGCTGGTCTTCTGCACGCCGCAATCGGTACGCCATTCCATCATCGACGGCAAACCGGTGGTCAGCGACGGCCAGTTTCTGCCCCTCGACCTGCCACCCCTGATCGCCACCCACAACCGACTGGCCCGCCAGCTCGCCAACGGCACGCCCTGAAAAGTCATGCGCGAACCGAACCCCACCCTTTACCAGCTCGTCCGCGGCCAAGTGCTGCATTTCCTCAAAGATCCCGGCGAGCACGACGCCGCCGACAGCTACCAGTTCTTCCCGGACGGCGCGCTGTGGATTGCCGACGGCCATATCGCCGACATCGGCCCGTGGGTCGAGCTCCAGGCCCGCATCGCGCCGGAGCTTCTCGCCCGCGCCGAAATCTTCGACTACCGCGGCAAACTGATCCTGCCGGGCCTGATCGACACCCATTGCCATTACCCGCAAGCCGGCATCATCGCCTCGTTCGGCCGGCAATTGCTCGACTGGCTCAACGATTACACCTTCCCGGCCGAAGCCGCCTTCGGCGACCCGGCGGTCGCCGCCGCCACCGCCGAGTATTTCGTCCAACGCATGCTGGCCCACGGCACGACGACGGCGTCGGTGTTTTCAACGGTTCATCCGCAATCGGTGGATGCTTTCATGGCCTCAGCCGCCAAACGCAATCTGCGGATGCTGACCGGCAAGGTGATGATGGACCGCAATGCGCCGGCCACGCTCGTGGACACCGTGGCCGACGCCGAACGCGACTGTCTGGCCCTGATCGAGCGCTGGCACGGCAAGGGCCGCCTGCGCTACAGCATCACGCCGCGCTTTGCGCCGACCTCGACGCCCGAACAGCTGGCCCTCGCCGGCGAACTCTACAAAAGCCGGCCCGACCTGCATGTCCAGTCGCACCTCGCCGAAAATCCGGCCGAAATCGCCTGGGTCGGCCAATTGTTCCCCAATTGCCGCGACTATCTCGACGTCTATCGGCACTACGGCCTGCTCGGCCCACGCACCATCTACGGCCACTGCATCCACCTCGCCCCGGTCGAAATCGGCGAAATGGCCAGCACGGGCAGCGCCGCCGCCTTCTGCCCGACCTCCAACCTGTTCCTCGGCAGCGGCTTCTTCAACCACGCGGCAGCCAGCGAGGCCGGCATCCGCGTCGGTCTGGCCACCGACGTCGGCGGCGGCACTTCTTTCAGCCTGATCCGCACGCTGGGCGAAGCCTACAAGGTCTCGCAAGTGCATCGGCGCCCGCTCCCGCCGCTTCGAGCCTGGTTTCTCGCCACCCTGGGCGGTGCGCAGGCGCTCTATCTGGATGAATTCATCGGCAATTTTGCCCCCGGCAAGGAAGCGGACTTCGTCGTCCTCGATCCACGCGCCACACCGGAACTGGATTTCCGGCTAAAGGGCGGCGAAAGCCTCGCCGAGCGGCTGTTTGCAATGCTGATCCTGGGCGACGAACGCTGTGTCACCGCGACCCATGTGATGGGGAAAGCCGCGTTTCGGTAATAGCGGGAAGGGGCGTCCGATTGCCCCTTACCTGCCAAACCGGCGGAGCGGGGCACCCGAAAAATGCCAATCGAAAGCGCGCTTTAAAACAGTGCGCCGCGCCGTTTTCCGCACCCTCGAGGTGCATTTCCCGGCATTGCCCCTTTCAAAACAATTCCATTGTATTCAATGGGATACAAAAATCGCGGTATATAAATTCGGTGATAATAGATATACCTCCAAACGCTCCGCTGTCCTGATAAATTTTGCCCATCGGCTCAATGCTGCATCGCAGTACCACAGCCCCGAATAAATTTATTCAACTCCGGAGGTCTCACCCATGTCCATCAAGAAATCCGCAATCCTCGGTTGCGCCCTGATCGCCGCAGGCCTATCCGCCGCCCACGCCGCGGACTGGAGCGACACCTACATCGGCTACCGCTACGGCACGTCTTTTGGCGAGCCCTTCAACAACGAAGATATCGCCAAGAACATCTTCAACCTGGGGCATGTCAGCGGCTACAAATACGGTACGAACTTTCTCAACGTCGACATGCTGCTCTCCGACAGCAAGGACCCGGCGTCCCCCGGCTCCAGCTCGGGCGCCCAGGAAATTTATGTCGTCTATCGCCACACCCTGGATTTGGGCAAGGTCACCGGCCGCCCGGAAAGCTTCAAGTTCGGTCCGATCCGCGGCGTCGGCCTGACCGCCGGCTTCGATGCCAACACAAAGGACGACGCCGGTTACAACTCCAAGAAGCGGATGTTGGTCGCCGGCCCGACGGTCATGCTGGACGTTCCCGGCTTCCTGAATGTCAGCATCCTGCAGCTGTGGGAAAGCAACGCGCCCTACAACAAGTTCTCCCACACCGCCACCGACCGCTACGACTACGACCCGCATCCGATGCTGAGCCTGGCCTGGGGCATCCCCATCGGCTCCCTCCCGCTCAGCTTCGAGGGCTACGCCAACTTCATCGCATCGAAGGGCAAGAACGAATTCGGCGGCGGCACCAAGCCGGAAACCAACATCGACATGCAGGTCATGTACGACGCCAGCTCGCTGCTTGGGGCCAGCAAGAACACCGCCAGGATCGGTCTGGAGTACCAGTACTGGCGCAACAAGTTCGGGAACGATCACACCGGCGCAGCCGGCAGCGGCGCCTTCGCCAAGACCCCGATGATCCGCGCCGAGTATCATTTCTGAGAAGCCCCGTCTCCCCCACGCGCAAACTCGCGGCAAGCTTCGGCTGCCGCGATTTTTTTTGGCTGGCAACAACCGGCCGTGGAAACGCCGCCTGCCGCTCGCTTCAAGCCGTCACAACTCGCTCCGAGCGCTCACCCGGCATCGACGCGATTTTTCCCAATGCATCGCGACTCCATTGAACCAATCGCCCCCTTAGCACTCACAGGCAGGGAGTGCTAATATTGGACCCAAGGAGGTTAGTCACTGATGTCCCATACCTTGTCGTTTCCCGTTCCGTCCTCGGTTGGCAGCCTGGATCAGTACATCCAGAGCGTGAACCGCATCCCCCTGTTGACCGAGAAGGAAGAATCCGATCTCGCTCATGACTTCCGGGAAAATGAGGATCTCGACGCGGCGCGCAAGCTGGTCATGTCGCACTTGCGGCTGGTGGTGGCCATTGCGCGAGGTTATCTCGGCTATGGCCTGCCCCATGCCGATCTGATCCAGGAAGGCAATGTCGGCCTGATGAAGGCCGTCAAGCGCTTCGACCCGGACCGTGGCGTCCGGCTGGTGTCTTTCGCGATCCACTGGATCAAGGCCGAAATCCACGAATACATCGTCAAGAACTGGCGGCTGGTCAAGATCGCCACCACCAAGGCGCAGCGCAAACTGTTCTTCAACCTGCGCAGCATGAAAAGCAGCAGCAACACGCTGCAGGGCGACGACGTGATGGCGGTGGCGCAGCACTTGGGCGTCAAACCCGAAGAAGTGCGCGAGATGGAAACCCGCCTGTCCGGTCAGGACGTTGCGCTCGAAGCCGGCCCCGACGACGACGAGGAGCGTTTCGCCCCCATCGCCTATTTGGCCGACCCCCACGCCGAGCCGTCCGAAGTGCTCGCCCAGCGGCAATACGCCCGCCTCCAGGACGAAGGCCTGCACGAGGCGCTGGCCACGCTCGACGACCGCAGCCGGATGATCGTCCAGCGTCGCTGGCTGGCCGAAGGCGATGCCGCCACCCTGCACGAACTGGCCGCCGAATATGGCGTTTCGGCCGAGCGCATCCGCCAGATCGAAGCCAAGGCCATGCAGAAGATGCGCAACCAACTCGCCGCGCTCGCCTGAGCGCCGACGGTTCGACGCATCAAAAAAGGGCAACCCGCGCGGGTTGCCCTTTTTGTTTGTGGCGCAAGCGCCCGCCGCAATCACTTTCCGGCAAGCAGTTTTCTGATGTCGGCGGTGATCAGTTCCGGCTTCTCGCCGTGCTTCACATACAAGCGTAAGTGTCCCTGCGGGTCGAAGACGTAAGTGCCGGTGGAGTGATCCACGGTATAGGCCTTGCCGGTCACGTCGCCCTGCTTCTGGTAGAAGACCTTGAAATCCTTCGCCACCGCCTGGGTCGTCGGCAGATCGCCGTAGAGCCCGACAAACCGCGCATCGAAGGCCGGCACATATTCGGCCAGCAGTTCGCGGGTATCCCGCTCCGGATCGACGGTCATGAAAAGCACCTGCACCTTGTCGGCATCCGGTCCGAGCTGGCGCATCACCTCGGCCATGCCGGCCAGATTGGTCGGGCACACGTCGGGACACTGGGTATAGCCGAAAAACAGGGTCACCACCTTGCCCCGATAGTCGGCCAGGCTGCGGGGCTGGCCATGATGGTCGATCAGTTTGAAATCCTGCCCGTACTTTGCGCCGGTGATATCGGTATTCGCGAAGCCCTCGCCGCCGTTTCCGGACGGCGAACAGGCATTCAGAAGGCCGAGGATCACACCCACCGCAATGATGCACCGCAACATCGAAACCATTTAAAACCTCTTTAACTTTCAAAAGCTTGCACTCTCGTGAAGTGCACCGCGAAAAGAAGAACCGATGCTAAACTGAGCACCAAATTTGATCTGCGTCAAAAAGTCGCAGACGGGCCTGGAGGAGACGCCATGGCTATAACAATGACAGAGACGGCGGGCGCGCGGGAATGGATCGCGCGCCCCAACCGTTCGCTTACCCCAACCGTCCGCCGTGGCATGACCTGCCTCGTCGTGGTTTCAAGCCTGCTCGTCAGCGGCGGCTTTGTGCTCGCCGGCGCCTGGCTGGTGCTCCCCTTTGCCGGGCTTGAACTCGCCCTTCTCTTCTTTGCACTGATCGTCGTCGAGCGGCGCAACGCATCGGTAGAGTCGATCCGCCTCGAAGGCGATCGCCTGACCGTCTCGACCCGTCTGCCTCACGGCAGCTCGCAGCACAGTTTTCACGCCGGCTGGGCCCGCATCAGCTTCGAAACCCAGTCCGACACCGGCCCCGATCCGCTGTTGTGCATCCGCTCCCACGGCCATAGCGCCAGCGTCGGGAGGCTGCTGACACCGGCGGAGCGCCGCCAGCTTGCATCCGAGCTGCAATCCAAGCTCAACAGCCGGCTCCGAACCTGAAGCCGATCATCCCACGAAGAGAAGAGAACGAGCCTTGACGACACTCAACCCCCGTTCCGGCGGCCCTTGCCGTCCTTCCCGATTCATCGCCGGGCTCGCCCTCAGCCTCGGCGCCGGCTCAGCCCTCGCCGACTACACCTGGAATTTCCCCAAGCCCGTCACGCCCATCGGACGGGATACCCTGTCGATGCACAACCAGTTCATGGTCATCATCACCGTGCTGTTCGTGGTGGTGTTCGCGATCATGGTCTATTCCATGCTCAAGCACCGCAAGAGCGTCGGCGCCGAACCGGCCCGATTCAGCGGCCCCACCGGCGTGCTGCAGTGGTTCTGGGTGCTGGTGCCTTTCGCAATTCTGCTCTTCATCGACTTCGTGCTGATGGGCATCCCGGCTTTCCATGCGGTCATCGACATGGAAGACACCCGTACCAAGGCGGACATGGTGCTGAAGGTCACCGGCATGCAGTGGAAATGGCAGTACGAATACCCCGACTCCGGCGTCAAGTTCATCAGCACCCTCGCCACGCCCCGCGAGCAGATCGACGGCACCGCGACCAAGGGCGAACACTACCTGCTCGAAGTGGACAACGAAGTGGTGCTGCCGGTGGGCAAAAAGGTGCGCGTGCTGCTCACCTCCACCGACGTCATCCACACCTGGTGGGTGCCCCAGTTCGGCGTCAAGCGCGACGCCATCCCCGGCTTCCTGCGCGAAACCTGGGTGCGTATCGAAGAACCCGGCGTCTACCGCGGCCAGTGCGCCGAACTCTGCGGCAAGGATCACGGTTTCATGCCGGTGGTCGTGCGGGCGGTGCCGGAGGCCGAATACGTCGCCTGGGTCGACAAGAAGAAAACCGAACTGGCCGCCGCCGCTGCCGGCGGCGACAAGACCTGGACCCGCGACGAGCTGATGGCCCACGGCAAGGACGCCTACGAGAAGAACTGCGCCGCCTGCCACCAGCCCACCGGTCAGGGGCTGCCACCGGCCTTCCCCGCGCTGGCGGGCAGCAAGATCGTCAATGGCCCGCTGCTCTCGCCCGACGGCAAGCTGATCCCCGACAGCCATGTGGATCGCGTGATGAACGGCAAGACCGGCACCGCCATGCAAGCCTTCAAGAACACGCTCTCCGACGTGGACATCGCCGCCATCGTCACCTACGAGCGCAACAGCTTCGGCAACACCAAGGGCGACATGATCCAGCCCGCCCAGATCAAGGCCCTTCGGTAAGGAATCCCCACGATGAACACCGCCGCCCACACCCTCGACCACCACGGCGATCACGCCCAACCCTCCGGAATCCTGCGCTGGCTCACCACCACGAACCACAAGGATATCGGCACGATGTACATGACCTTCTCGCTGCTGATGTTCTTCGTCGGCGGCGCCATGATCCTGGCGGTGCGGGCCGAACTCTTCCAGCCCGGCCTGCAGCTGATGAAGCCGGAGTTCTTCAACCAGCTGATCGGCGTGCACGCCCTGGTGATGATCTTCGCGGCCCTGATGCCGGCCGCCACGGGCTTTGCCAACTGGATGATCCCGCTGATGATCGGCGCCCCCGACATGGCCTTGCCGCGCCTCAACAACTGGGGTTTCTGGCTGCTCCCGCCGGCCGCCTTCCTGCTGACCCTGCCCTTCATCCTGGCCCTCTTCGGCATCGGCGACGGCGCGGTCGCCACCGGCTGGACGCTCTATGCACCGCTGTCGGTGCAAGGCGGTATCGGCGTGGATTTCGCGATCTTCTCGATCCACATCCTCGGCATCAGCTCGATCATGGGTTCGATCAACATCATCGCCACCATCCTCAACATGCGCGCCCCCGGCATGACGCTGATGAAGATGCCGCTATTCTGCTGGGGCTGGCTGGTCACCGCGGTACTGCTGATCATCACCCTGCCGGTGCTCGCCGGCGGCGTGACCATGCTGCTCACCGACCGTCACTTCGGCACCCACTTCTTCGACGCGGCCGGTGGCGGCGACCCGATCCTGTTCCAGCACCTGTTCTGGTTCTTCGGCCACCCGGAGGTGTACATCCTGCTGCTGCCGGTGTGGGGCCTGATGCCCCACGTGCTGTCCACCTTCACCCGCAAGCCGATCTACGGCCACACCGCCCAGGTGTGGTCCTTCATCGCGATCGGCGTGCTCGGCCTCATCGTGTGGGGTCACCACTTTCTCACTGCCGGCATGCCGGTGCCGGCGCTGCTGTATTTCATGTACAGCACCATGTCGATCTCGCTGCCGCTGGCGGTGCTGTTCTTCTGCTGGATCGCCACCATGTGGCGCGGCGCGATGAGCTTCGAAACCCCCATGCTGTTTGCGGTCGGTTTCATCGTGCTGTTCGGCATTGCCGGGCTCACCGGTCTGGTGCTCGCCGACGTGGCCGCCGACGCCCAGTATCACCATAGCTACTTCGTCGTCGCCCACTTCCACTACGCCCTCTTCACCGGCGGCATCATGGGCGTGATGACCGGCGTGTACTACTGGCTGCCGAAATGGACCGGCCACATGTACAACGAACGCCTTGGCAAGCTGCACTTCTGGCTCACGGTGATCAGCTTCAACCTCACCTTCATGCCCCAGTTCTTCCTCGGTCTGGCCGGCATGCCGCGGCGCATCCCCGACTACGCGCTTCAGTTCGCCGAGTTCAATGCCATCTCCACCGTCGGCGCCTTCATCCTCGGCCTGTCTCAGCTGCTCTTCGCCTACAACATCTGGCGTTGCGTGAAAGGCGGTGAAAAAGCCAGCGATGCCGTCTGGGAAGGCACCAGCGGCCTCGAATGGCAGCTCAGCTCCCCGCCGCCCCACCACTCCTGGGACATCCAGCCCGTCATCAAAGCCTGAGGACACCGCCATGCACCTCACCGAAGCCGATCTCGCCCAGCGCCGCAAGTCGTCCGCCCGCTTTGCCTGGGCGCTCGGCGCGCTGGCCGTCACCCTCTACATCGTCGGCTTCTTCATCGAGCGCTGAAGCGCCATGAGCGAAGCCGCGCTGCCCCAGCCGCCCCGCAAACACGGCCGGCTCATTGTCCGGCTGCTGTTGCTGACGGCGGCCTTCTTCGCCTTCGGCTTTGCCCTCGTGCCGCTCTACGACACCCTCTGCGCGGCAGTCGGCTTCAACGGCAAAACGCTGAAGGACGCCATCGCCGCAAAGGATCTGCCGCCCAGCGCGGTGAATTACGCGCGCACGCTCGGCGTGCAATTCACCGCCACCCTGATGCCCGGCCTGCCCTGGGAAATCCGTCCGCTGGAGCCCGCCATCGAACTGCACCCGGGCGAGCTGCGCACCACCCGTTTCCTGGTGCGCAACCTGTCCGACCAAACCATCGTCGGACAGGCCGTGCCCAGCGTCTCGCCCGCCGCCGCGGCCCGCCACTTCCGCAAGCTAGACTGCTTTTGCTTCACGCAACAAACCCTCGCCCCTGGCGAAAGCCGCGAAATGGCGCTGACCTTCGTCGTCGACGGCAACATAGGCGACGAAATCAGCGAACTCACGCTCGCCTACGCATTCTTCCCCGCCCCCAAATAACCTTTCGAGGGAGCCCGCCTTGACCGCATCGCACGCCACGCCCCACGCCGGCCACTATTACGTGCCCCAACCCAGCCTTTACCCGGTCTTCCTGTCGGGCGGCATGTTCCTGCTGGCGCTGGGCTTCATCCTGCTGATGAACAAGTTCGCCCCCGGCCCGTGGGTGATGGCGGGCGGCGCAGCGGTGATCGTCTTTGTGCTGTTCAAATGGTTCGGCGCGGTGATCGCCGAAAACCAGCGCGGCGCCTACACCGACTGGGAAGACAAATCCTTCCGCCAAGGCATGGTGTGGTTCATCGGCTCCGAAGTGATGTTCTTCGCCGCCTTCTTCGCCGCGCTGTTCTACTGCCGCACCATCTCGGTGCCGGCACTGGCGGGCATGGACCCGCTATTCACGCTCTACCAGGGCTACACCGGCGGCTGGCCCACCGCCGGCCCCAAGGGCGCCAGCTTCACGCCGATGGGCGCATGGGGCATTCCCTCGATCAACACCGCGCTGCTGCTCACCTCCGGCGTCACCCTCACCTGGGCCCACTGGGGGCTGATGAAAGCCAAGCGCAGCCAACTCAACCTCGGCCTGATCCTCACCGTGCTGCTGGGCGTCACCTTCCTGGCGTTTCAAGCCTACGAATACCACCACGCCTACACCGAGCTGGGCCTGACCATGGGCGCCGGCGTCTATGGCGCCACCTTCTTCATGCTCACCGGATTCCACGGATTTCACGTCACGCTCGGCGCCATCATGTTGGCCGTGGTCGCCGGCCGCAGTCTGGCCGGCCACTTCGACGCCAAACGCCACTTCGCCTTCGAGGCCGTGGCGTGGTACTGGCACTTCGTGGATGTGGTCTGGCTGCTGCTGTTCGTGGTGATCTACTGGCTATAGCCGCCAAAGCGGTAGCTGAGCAGCAGCGCAGCGAAAATCAGGACGGAAAGCGAGATACGCAAGGTCAGCGCGCGCACCACCCGGTCGCCGTCGCCCTTGTCGCGATACAGAAAGAACAAGCCCGAAAAGAGGCTGCCGATCACCAGCAACAGCATGAACACCACCGCAGACTTGAATAGCACAACCCACTCCCCGCACGTCGTCGGCCGACTTATCGGCCGATTGTGCGCCGGCCTCCGGAGCGCCACAAGCGGCCGCCGGTTCCGCCCTTCGCTGTGGGGTGGCGCGCTAGCGTTGGCTGTGGCGACGGGCTGCATCCAGCTCGGCAACTGGCAACACGCCAAGTTCGACCGCAAGCAGGCCGCGCAAAAACTGCTCGACGCCCGTGGCGTCGATGCGCCGATCACGCTCGGGGCCAGCCCGGTCGATGCCGAAGCCCTGCGCTCGCACCCGGTCGTCGTGCGCGGCCGTTTCGAGACGGAGCGCCAGTTTCTCGTCGACAACCGGGTCTACCGGGAGCAAGCCGGCTACCACGTGCTCACCCCGCTGCGCATCGAAGGCAGCAGCATGCGCGTGCTGGTGAATCGTGGCTGGGTTCCGGCGCGCGCCAGCCATTCCGATTTGCCCGTCGTCGCCACGCCCGACGGCCCGGTCGAACTCACCGGCATCGCGGTCGTTCCCGGCTCGCGCTTCTTCACCCTCGGCACCGAACCGGCCACCCGCGCCTGGCAGCCGGTCTGGCAAAACCTCGATCTGGCCCGTTTCATCGCATCGGCGCCCTACCCCGTCCAGCCCGTCGTCCTGCAACTGGCGGCCGAAGCGCCGGCCGGTTTCGTGCGCGACTGGCCACGCCCCGACGACCGCGCCGAACGCCATCTCTCCTACGCCTGGCAGTGGTACGGTTTTGCGGCCTCCGCCGGACTGATCTGGTTCGCCCTCGGCTGGAGACGGACATGAGCACGGCCAACGCCCCGAGCGCAGTCCGCTATCGTCCGCTGCTGTTGATCCTCGCCCTGCTGCTCATGCCCTTTATCGTCGGCGGCGGGCTCTATGCCTGGGGCTGGCGGCCGGCCAAAGCGGGCAATCACGGCGAGCTCCTCAGCCCGCCCCGCGCCCTGCCGCCTTTGGCCGATGCCGCCGGCAAGCCCCTCGACACCGCCGCCTTCAACGACCACTGGACCCTCGTCGTCGCTGGCGCCGGCCCTTGCGAAGCCACCTGCAAACGCTGGATCGCCGCCACCCGTCAGGTCCACGTCGCGCTCTACAAACAAATGTCCCGCGTCCAGCGCAGCTGGCTGACCGACGAGGCCACCCCCGACATCGCCCCGCTCGCCGCCCTCCAGCCCGATCTCCACACCGCCGTCGCCACCGACGCCGCCGCCCGCACCGCCTTCGACCTCGATACCGCCGGACACCGCGTTTACGTCGTCGACCCGACCGGCCGGATCATCCTGCGCTATCCGGCCGACGCCGAACCCCGCGACATCCTCAAGGACATGGAACGCCTGCTCCGCTACGCCTGGGCAGGCTGACCCCGCAACCGCCGATGCAACTCAAGCCGCACCCGGAGACCTCGATGCCGACCACCTTCCGCTCCGCCACCCTGCCCACCCCGCTGCGCGTGCGCCTCGCGGCCTTCGCCACCCAGTGCAAGCCGCGGGTGAACAGCCTGATCGTGTTCACCGCGCTGATCGGCATGTTCCTCGCCGTGCCGGGCTGGCCGCCGCTTGGCCCGATGCTGGCGGCCACCGTCGGCATCGCCCTCGTCGCCGGCGCCGCGGCGGCCATCAACTGCCTCGTCGAACGCACCATCGACGCACGCATGGCGCGCACCCGCGGCCGCGCCCTGCCCCAAGGCCTCATCGCCCCGGCCGAAACCCTCGGCCTCGCCTGCCTCACCGGCGGCGCCGGCCTGTGGCTGCTCAAGCTCGCCGTCAATCCGCTCACCATGTGGCTCACCCTCGCCACCTTCCTCGGCTACGCCATCGTCTACACCGTCATCCTCAAGCCGGCCACGCCGATGAACATCGTCATCGGCGGCGCCTCCGGTGCCATGCCGCCGGTGCTCGGCTGGGCCGCCATGACCGACACCATCGGCCTCCCGGCGCTGGCCCTGTTCCTCATCATCTTCCTCTGGACGCCGCCCCACTTCTGGGCGCTGGCCTGCTACCGCCGCGACGACTACGCCCGCGCCGGCCTGCCGATGCTGCCGGTGAGCCACGGCGTGCCGCTCACCTGCCTGCACATCCTGCTCTACA
>CALMXT010000152.1 GCA_937871125.1 uncultured Zoogloea sp.
AGAGCCCCGACGAAGCCTACATCGCGCTGCTGCTGGTCGACCTCACCAACCCCTATGGCCGCAACCAACGCGAGCTCAACTGGATCTGCCGCTGGGCCCAACGTTTCGCCCCCTACTGCGTGATGCAGAGTTCCTGGGAAAAGGACGACGCCCGCGCCTACGGCCTCGACCTCTCCGAAGACCACGGCCTGCGCCCGATTGCCTTGATCGGCACGCGCCCCGGCATGCGCCGCTTCGACGGCCATCGTCTGGCCGCCCAGATCAAAGCCATGCTGGCCGAGTTCAAGCAGGGCACCACGCCGGCCTCTCTCGGCCTCGGCGACGACTGCTCCCAGCCGGCCTGTGCCCGCCTGCTCGTTTCACTGTACCGGCCTTGGGGCATGTCGGCGGCCGGCCGACGCTTCCCGCGGCGCAACAAGAAAGGCAGCAATCGGATCTGCACCGACTGGGACACCATCGGCATGCTGGTGTCGGGCAAGGAATTCGTCTCGCCCAACCGGCGCCAGACCATGGGCAGCCGCTACGACATCAACGTGATCACCTTCGGCGCCCGTGTCGACAATGAGGTTCAGGACGTGATCGATCCGGAAGCCGAAGCCCTGCGCCGCGGCATCCCGATCGACGACTGGCTGACGGTCGACCACTCCGTGTCGGGTTTCCGTCTCCAGCGCAAACATCCGGGGCAGCGCATCGAACATCACCAGATGGTCGGCATCAAGCCCAGCGACGGCAACCAATACCTGCTCGGCCAGGTCAGTTGGCTGATGTACGAGCCGGACGGCACGCTGCTCGCCGGCATTCACCTGCTGGCCGGCCTGCCCACCGCGGTGGCGGTGCGCACCACCGGAGTGAACGTCAACCCGCACGAGCCCTACTCCCAGGGTTTCCTGCTGCCGGAAATCGCCGCGATGCGGGCGCCGGCCACGGTCGTGCTGCCCGGCGGCTGGTTCCACGCCGACCGCGTGCTCGAACTTCACCACGGCGAAGCGCGCCAGATCCGCCTGACCAGTCTGGTTGCCCGCGGCACCAACTTCGATCAGGCAACCTACGAGTTCATCGCAACCTGAACGCCATCGAGGGGGTTGGTTCAACCCCCTCCGGCGTGTGTGTCCGCCGCGTTCTGCGCCGCCCTAACCCACCAGCCGCCGGGCCGGAAAGCTGGCCGTGAAACGGCTACCGTGTCCCGGCTCGCTTTCGATGAGCAGATCGCCCTGGTGGCGGCTCAGCACGTGCTTGACGATGGCGAGCCCGAGGCCGGTGCCGCCGGTCTCCCGCGAGCGCCCACGGTCGACCCGATAGAAACGTTCGGTCAGACGCGGAATATGCTCCGGCGCGATGCCGATGCCGTCGTCCTCCACCACGTAGTCCACCACCGCCCCCCGCTGGCGCCAGCCGATCCGGATATGCCCGCCGGCCGGGGTGTAACGCACCGCGTTGATCGCCAGATTGGCAAAGACGCTGTAAAGCTCCTTGGCGTTACCGAGCAGGCGCGCATGGGTGGCACACTCCAGCGCGATGGTGTGGCGCCCCGCGGAAACCGCCTCCGCCTCCTGGACCACCTCGCCGAGCAGGTCGACCACGTCGACAGGCTCTTCGTGCTGGACCGGCGCCCCGGTTTCGAGCGCGGAAAGGGTCAGCAGATCCTGGATCAGGCGCTGCATCCGCCCGGACTGCTCGAAAGCCAGGCCGAGGTAGTGGCGGATGTCGTCCTTGCCGAGGTCGTCGAGCCCGTCGATGACCGTCTCGAGAAAGCCCGTCACCACGGTGAGCGGGGTACGCATTTCGTGGGACACGTTGGCGACGAAATCCCGCCGCATGGCCTCCACCCGTTCGACCTGGGTGATGTCTTCGGACATCACCAGACGCATGTCCTCGCTGAACGGCACGATGTGGACCATCAGCGTCCGGCTGATCGGGCGACCGACGCTGAAGATCAGCGGCTCGGCGTAACGCCCTTCCTTCAGATAGCGCACGAAATCCGGCTGGCGCACGATGTTGGTGACCGGCGCCCCCTGGTCGCGGGTGCGGTCGAGGCCGAACTGCTGCTCGCCCTGCCGGTTCACCCATTCGATGGTGTTGGTGTTGGACAGGAACATCAGTCCGTGGGGCATCGCCTGACTGGCTTCGCGGAAGCGGTCGAGGGCAGCCGAGAGGCGTTCCTGCTTGGTGCTGGCGCTACGCGCGCGACGATTCACCTCGGCAAAGACGTTGTCCCACAAGCCAAGGGCGCGGGGCAGCGGCGCCGCGTCTTCGACCGGGGTGCGCAGCCAGCGGACCAGCTTGAAGAGATTGCCGACGTGGTAGACACCCACGGCAAGAAGCAGAACGGAAAAGACCACCAGCCCCGCCACGGCACCGAAGAACATGCCGACCAGGGTCGCCACTGCACCGACGAGCAGCAGCACGCTGAGTACGGCCACCCGGATATAGCTGATGGGGCGGCTCGCCACCACCCCATCGACGGTTTGTTCGGTCACGGATCAGCGCACCGCGGCCGAAGCTTCCTGTTGGGTCGAAAAACGATAACCGCTACCGCGCACGGTCTGCACCAGCCCGTCGTGGCAGCTCGGCTCCAACGCGCAGCGCAGGCGACGGATGTGCACATCCACGGTGCGCTCCTCGACGAAGACATGGTCGCCCCACACCTGATCGAGCAATTGGGCGCGGGAGTGCACCCGCTCCGGGTGGGTCATCAGGAAGTGCAGCAAACGGAACTCGGTCGGGCCCAGGGTCACCGGATTGCCGCGGGCGGTCAGGCGGTGGGTGGCCGGATCGAGCCGCAAACCGCCCACATCGACCGGATCTTCGGTGGTTTCGGGCGCCCGGCGGCGCAGCACCGCCTTGATGCGGGCCACCAGTTCGCGCGGCGAAAAGGGTTTGGTGATGTAGTCGTCGGCGCCGGATTCGAGGCCCATCACCTTGTCCTGCTCCTCGCCGCGGGCGGTCAGCATGATCAGCGGAATGGTGCGGGTACGCTCTTCGCCGCGCAGACGACGGGCGAATTCGACGCCCGACATGCCGGGCAGCATCCAGTCGAGGAGGATCAGATCGGGCAACGCGTCGCGCACGATGCGCTGGGCCGTTTCGGCATCGCCGGCCCGCACCACGTGATGACCGGCGCGCATCAGATTGGCGGCAATCAATTCCTGAATGGCGGGTTCGTCTTCAACGAGCAAAATCGTAGCGGGCATGGAAACCTCGAAAGCGACACAAAACGGCCGCAGTGTATTGCGGCTATTTTACTCTTTGATGACAGGTCATCTGGCTGCAATGCGGCGGCGCGTCACGCGGCCGGGCGGAACGGTCGCCTTCTTGTATCATAGAAGGCTTGAGAATCAAGACGACGGAACCCCCTATGGCCGGCCTTCGCAAGGACGATCCCGTCCCCACCGAGATCAAGCTTCATCAACGCTCGCGCATCATGGAAGTCGCCTTCGACGACGGCCAGCGCTTCGAGTTCACCTACGAATTCCTGCGCGTCCATTCGCCGTCCGCCGAAGTGCGCGGTCACGGCGTCGGGCAGGAAGTCCTGCAGCTCGGCAAGCGCGACGTGGACATCACCCGCGTCGAGCCCGTCGGCAACTACGCGATCCGCCCGGTGTTCTCCGACGGCCATGACAGCGGCCTGTATTCGTGGGATTACCTCTACGACCTCGGCGAACGTCAGGAAGACCTCTGGCAGACCTACCTCCTCCGCCTTGCCACCGAAGGCGGCAGCCGCGACCCGGCCGAGCTTCCACCGCCCGCCCCTCCGGCCGGCGGCTGCGGCCACCACCACTGAATCTCTTCGGGCCCGGCGCCCGGCCAACCGATAGCGAACACTCCAGATCATGAACGACAAGACCACCCACTTCGGCTTCCAGCAAGTGGCCGAATCCGAAAAGGCGAGCAAGGTCCGCAGCGTTTTCTCATCCGTCGCCGGCAGCTACGACGTGATGAACGACCTGATGTCCTTCGGCCTGCACCGCCTCTGGAAAGCCTTCACCGTGCAGCTTGCCGGAGTGCGCAAAGGCGACAAGGTGCTCGACGTGGCCGGCGGCACCGCCGACCTGTCCCTGGCCTTCGCCAGGAAGGTCGGCCCCACCGGTCAGGTGTGGCTCACCGACATCAACCACGCGATGCTCTCCGTCGGCCGCGACCGGGTCGTCGACAAGGGCTTCCTGCTCCCCGTCGCCCAGTGCGACGCCGAGAAGCTGCCCTTCCCCGACAACCATTTCGACGTCGTCACCGTGGCCTTCGGCCTGCGCAACATGACCCACAAGGATCAGGCCATCGCCGAGATGCGCCGCGTCCTCAAGCCCGGCGGCCGCCTGCTGGTGCTGGA
>CALMXT010000153.1 GCA_937871125.1 uncultured Zoogloea sp.
GATCGAAAGGAGCAAACGACAGACAAAAAAAAGGGTGCGCGTCGCGCACCCCCAACCCCAACAGAGAGACTTAAGTCACAGGTAGCAGCTACCTGCAAGACACAAACACCATTTGCGTCTTCAACTTGAGCCGGAGTATGTCGCAAGCTCCTGCAAGCCGACTTGATCTGAATCAAAAACCACTTAGATAAAAGGGTTATCGACTCGAATATGTCCTCGAAATTGAGGTCAGGATTTGACGGGCGGCTTTTTCACGCTGTTTTCGACCGGCGGCGGATCGTCGTCATCGACCACCATGCGGTAACCCGGCCCTTCCAGATCGTCGAACTGGCCGCTTTTTACGGACCACCAGAACACCACCCCGATCACGAACACGAGAACGATGGAGAGCGGGATGAGCAGGTAAAGACTTTCCATGATGCAGCCTCAGCGAATGCGTTTGCGCTGCAGGCGCAAGGCGTTGAGAACGACGAGGAGCGAGCTCGCCGACATGCCGATACCCGCCATCCAGGGCGTTACGAGCCCGGACATGGCGAGTGGAACAGCCGTGAAATTGTAGGCGAAAGACCACCACAGGTTCTGGCGAATGATCGAAAGCGCCCGACGCGACAGCACAACGCCATCGGCCAGAGAACCGAGCCGTCCGCTCAGCAGCACGATGTCGGCTTGATTGCGAGCCAGATCGGTGCCTCCGCCCATCGCCACGGAAACCTGGGCCTGGGCCAATACCGGCGCGTCGTTGACGCCATCGCCGACCATCGCGACGACCGCGCCGTCCTTCTGCAGCGCACGCAGCGCCGCGTGCTTGCCCTCGGGCGTCATGCCGCCCAGCGCGTGTCCGACACCCAGCCGGCGCCCCAGTTCCTCCACCGTCGATGGCGTATCGCCGCTGAAGATCGACAGATCGATGCCCATGTCGCGCAAGGAAGCGAAAGCCGCCGGGCAATCCTCGCGCAGACCGTCGGAGAGCGTGAAACCTGCCAGCCACCCGGTGCTGGCACCGAGGGCGATCACCGTCCGCCCGGAGCGCTCATCGTCCAGCAACACATCCGGCACCGCCGCGCCGACGAGCTCGGCAACGAAAGCCGGACGGCCGATCCGGTAGCGCACACCGTCGAGCGCGCCCGCCACACCCTGCCCCGTCGTCGCGGTCAGGGCAGCAAAAGCCGGCAACGGCGCGTCGCCGCCGCACAGCTGCAAAGCGGCGGCGATGGCATGTTCCGAACCCTGCTCCAGGCCGGCGGCGAGACGCAGCGCCTCGGCTTCGTCGATCGGCGCGAGCAGGCGCACCTGCTCGACCCGCATTTCGCCATAGGTGAGCGTACCGGTCTTGTCGAAAACGAATCGATCGGCCCGCGCCAGCGCTTCGATGGCATGACCGCGGGTGACCAGCACACCCATCCGCGCCAGCGCGTCGGTCGCCACCGTGAGCGCCACCGGCGTCGCCAGCGACAGCGCGCAGGGGCAACTCACCACAAGCACCGAAACAAAGACCCACAGGGCGCGATCCGGGTCGTGCCAGTACCACCAGGCGGCGGTCGCACAGGCCAGCACCAGCAAGGCGACGATGAACCACGCGGCAAACCGGTCGGCCTGCTGGACGACGCGGGGCTTTTCGGCCGAGGCCCGCTCCATCAACTGGCGGATCGCCGCCAGGCGGGTGTGTTCTCCCGTGCGTGTGACGCGGACATACAGCGGGCTGCCGACGTTCACGCTACCGCCGGTCACCGCCGAGCCGGGCCGCTTGGGCACCGGACGGCTCTCGCCGGTGAGCAGGGCTTCGTTGGCATCGCTTTCCCCTTCGATCACCAAGCCGTCGGCAGGCAGAGCCTCGCCGGGTTTGACGCGGATCACATCGCCCGCCTGAAGTTGCGAAACCGGCACCCGCTCGCCTTCCTGCGCCGGCCAGGCGGCCAAGCGTTCGGCGAAGGCCGGCAAGGCCTTGCCGAGCTCTTCGACGCCGCGCACCGCTTTCTGACGCGCCAGCATTTCGACGTAACGCCCGCACAACAGGAAAAAGACAAACATCGTCACCGAGTCAAAGTACACCTCGCCGCGACCGATGAAAGTGGCCCAGCAACTGGCGACGAAGGCAGCACCGACGCCAAGGGCGACGGGCACGTCCATGCCCAGCCGGGCGAGACGGACGTCGCGCCACGCATGGCTGAAAAAGGGCGCGGCCGAATACAGCACGACCGGCGCGGTGAGGATCAGACTGGCCCAGCGCATCATCGCCTCGATGTCGGGCGTCATGTCGCCGTTGGCGATGTAAGCCGGGAAGGCGTACATCATCACCTGCATCATGCCGAAGCCGGCCACGAACAGGCGCCACAAGGCAGACCGGCGCTCGCGCTGGGAAATCTGCTCGGAACGGGCGGCGTCGTAAGGATAGGCACGGTAGCCGATGGCCTGGATCGCGGCGAGGATGTCGGACAGCTTGATGCGCCGCTCGTCCCAGCGCACCCGCGCGCGGCGGGTGGCGTAGTTGATATCCACGGCGGTGACGCCGGGCTGCTGGGCCACGTGCTGTTCGTTGAGCCAGATGCACGCGGCGCAGGTGATGCCTTCCAGGATCAGCGCGGCTTCGCGCTCGTGTTCGCCGACCGGCTTGACGAAACCCTGCTGAAAATCCGGATGGTCGAACAGACCGAGCTCCTTCAACTCGTCGGGCATGGCCTCGCGGGCCTGCTCGGGCATGGCGTCGCGGTTGCGGTAGTAATCGACCAGCCCGCTACTGACGATGGACCGGGCCACCGCCTGGCAGCCGGTGCAGCACATCTGGCGCTGCTTGCCGTCGATTTCGACGGCAAGATCCACCTCGGCCGGAATCGGCAGACCGCAGTGATAGCAATGGTGTTCGGGAGCAGAGTGGGGCAAAGACTGGGACAACGAGAGCCTCGCAGACAACGCACGCGACCGGGAATGGCCGCGGGAAACACGCCGTTTTATCACAACTGATCACCCGGTCCAAACCACCGAAAAACCGGGCCGGGACAAAACCCGCCTGCCGAAGCCGCGGGACGACGGATCAGGGTCTGGCCGAATGTAGCCCCGTTTCCCGATAGATGGACTGCAGCAACTCCCGACCGACACGCTCTTCCATCTTCCGATGAACCGGCAGCAAAGCCTTCCTGAAGGCCAGTTTCTCCTCCTTGGTCGGCGTGTAGACCTGGGTCTTGCCGCTTTTGCGGATCGCCTCAAGGGATCTGTCGTTCTCATCCTTGGCGATCTGGTTGGCAAAGGCGGTGGACTCCTTCATCGCCTGCTCCAGCTGCCCGCGCACATCGGATGGCAAACCATCCCAGAACTTTTTGTTGGCGATCACCGCGTAACCCAGGTAACCGTGTTCGGTGAGGGTCAAGTATTTTTGAACCTCGTGCATCCTCTGGGTATACATGTTGGAGTGCGGGTTTTCAGTGCCGTCCACAACGCCGGTCTGCAGCGCCGGGTAAACCTCCGAAAAGGCCATGACCTGCGGCAAACCGCCAAGGGCTCGAACCTCTTCCTCCAGCACCTTGGACGACTGGATGCGCAGTTTCTTGCCCTTCAGATCCGCCGGCGTGTGGATCGGCGTGTTGGCGGAAAATGACTTGAAACCGTTGTCCCAGTACGCCAGCCCGACGATACCCTTCGACTCCAGCTTCTTCAGGATGCTGGCCCCCACCGGCCCTTGGGTGATGCGATGCAGCTCGGTGTAGTCGGCAAAGATGTAGGGCAGGTCGAAAACCTCGAACTCCTTCACGCCCAGGGGGCCAAACTTGGCAAGCGACGGTGCCAGCATCTGCACGACCCCGAGTTGCACCGCCTCCAGCTCCTCCTTGTCCTTGTAAAGTGTGCTGTTGGCGTAGACCTCCACCTTCACTTTGCCCCCGGTCAGCGCCTCGGCCCGCTTCTTGAAGAACTCCGAAGCCTTGCCCTTCGGGGTGTCGGCCGCCACCACATGGCTGAACTTGATGACAATGGGCGGCTGGGCCGCCGCCGCGGAGCCGACGGTGCCCACAAGGCCCAAAGCGGCAAGACAGAACAGGCCAATGCACGGTTTCATCGTTGTCTCCTGAACAGGAACTTGCCCCATGATAAACGAGACGCCCGGACAGCCCGGACCGAAAACCGCCCGCACCCCGTCGATTGTGGCTATCCGCAGTGTGGAAAGCGCGGATGGCCCGACTGGCGCCAACAGGCGATAAAGAAGGCACTGCAACCGTGATTCTCACCCCCTTGCCGATCCCGACCCCCGCTCCGCCACCGCGCTGGTACTGGAGCCTGCCCTACGCCGCGGTAGCGCTCTTCATCGCCACCATGGCCACCCTGCTATGGCTCACCCATCGGCAGGACGCCGAAGAGCAGCGCGCCACACTGATCAACGACGTCCTGTGGATGGAGCAAAACCTCTCCTTCCAGTTCGAACGAAACAATGCACTTCTGACCCAACTCGGCCCCGCACTTCTCGCCCACAAGAGCGCAGAAGCCAACTCCACCACCGAAGCCCGCATCAAGCGCGCCCTCGACCCGGAAAGCGGGATGAACCGCCTCTTGTGGCTCGACAGGAACGGTGCCGTGAAGGGCGCCGAGCCGCCCTACACCGACAGCCATCTGGTCGGCGAAGCCAGCGGCACCTTCCCCTCCAGCGCGGCCTACCGCCTCTCCCATGCCCTCGGCCGGCCGGTTTACAGCGACGCCTACTCGGTGATCGACAATCAGACCCAGTTCGAGGTTCATGTTCCAATCTTCGAAGGCGGACACTACCTCGGCTCCATCGTCGGCGTATATGCCATCAACGACATGCTAGCGCGCCAGGTGCCGTGGTGGTTTGCGGAACGCTACCGGGTTTCGGTTTCCAACAACCTCGGCGTCGAAATCGCGGCCCGGTCCAAGGTCTCGCCGCTCTCCACGCTGGCCTACGAGATCCCCTTCGAGCCCCCCGGCCACGGCCTCAACCTCCATATCACCGCCTATAAGAGCGAGATCCGCTGGATTCCGCTGCTGCTGATGGGCTCGCTCGGCATCCTCGCGGCCGCCATCGTCTGGAGCCTGTGGCAACTGCGTCGCCACATGCAGCGCCGGCATCTCGCCGAACAGGCGCTGGGCAGCGAGCACGCCTTCCGCAAGGCGATGGAAGACTCGCTCAACACCGGCATGCGCGCCCGCGACATGCAGGGCCGGATCACCTACGTCAACCCGGCCTTCTGCCGCATGGTCGGCTGGAGTGCCGAGGAGCTCGTCGGCCTTCTGCCACCCATGCCTTATTGGGCGCCGGAATCCCTCGAACGGACGTTCGAGGTGCACACCATGATCCTCGACGGCAATGCACCGCCGCAAGGCGTCGAAATCCGTCTGATGCGCCGCGACGGCGAACGCTTCGACGCCCTGCTGATCGAGGCACCGTTGATCGATGCCAACGGCCGCCAGATCGGCTGGATGGGGTCGATGGTCGATGTCACCGAGCAGAAACGCACCCGCGAACTCGCCCGCCAGCAGCAGGAACGCCTGCAGGCCACGGCCCGTCTCGTCACCATGGGCGAAATGGCCTCGACCCTGGCCCATGAACTCAATCAGCCGCTGGCCGCCATCTCCAGCTACAACACCGGCTGCCTCAACATGATCGAACACGGCGCGCTATCCACCGCCGAGCTCACCGGCATCCTGCAAAAGATCGGCAAGCAGGCCCAGCGCGCCGCCCAGATCATCCGACGGGTGCATGCCTTTGTGCGCCGCAGCGAACCCAAATTCGAAACCGTGGATATCGACGCCGTCATCCGTGAAGCGGTCGGACTGGTCGAGCCGGACGCCGAGCGGCGCGGTGTGGCCATCGACCTCGACCTCACCGAACCGTTACCCCCCGTTCTCGCCGACCCGGTGATGATCGAGCAGGTGGCGATCAACCTCATCCGTAACGGCATGGACGCCATGACCGACACCCCGCTCGCCGAGCGCCGGCTGCAACTGAGCACTTGCGAGCATGACGGCATGCTGGTCTTCAGCGTCGCCGACCGGGGCAAGGGCATTCCGCCCGACGTTGCCGAAAAACTCTTCGCACCCTTCTTCACCACCAAAGAGGAAGGTATGGGCATGGGCCTCAACATCTGCCGCTCGATCGCCGAACTGCATCGCGGCCGCCTCGGCTTCGAGTCGCGGCCGGGCGGTGGTACGATTTTCAACTTCTCGCTGCCGGTCACGCCCCCATGAGCCAGCCCCCTTCCCCACCGCCTGCACACGCGTTCGCCCACATCGTCGACGACGACGAAGCCATCCGGGACGCCCTCGGCTGGCTGTTCCGCACCCGCAATGTCGCCTCCAAGGCGTGGCCGTCGGCGGAGGAATTTCTCGCTGCCTGGAAACCCGACTGGCGCGGCTGCATCGTGCTCGACATCCGCATGCGCGAAATGAGCGGTCTCGAATGCTTCGACGCCCTGCTCGAACGAGGCAACATCCTGCCGATCATCTTTCTCACCGGCCACGGCGACGTACCGATGGCGGTCGGCGCCCTCAAAAAAGGCGCCTTCGACTTTCTGGAAAAGCCCTTCGATGACAACGCGCTGGTGGATGTGGTGATCCGCGCGCTCGAATCCGACGCCCGCCATCAGGCCAGCAAGGAGACCCAGGCCACCGTCGCCGCCCTCCTCACCCAACTCACCCCGCGGGAACACGAAGTCATGCAGCTGGTGCTGGCCGGCAAATTCAACAAGGTCATCGCCGACGAGCTGAACATCTCCATGCGCACCGTTGAAGTCCACCGCTCGCGGGTGTTCGAAAAAATGGGGGTCCGCTCGGCGGTGGAATTGGCCCAACTGCTCGCCCCGGGGCGCGACACGGCACGCGACTGAACGCGCTATCGCGCCCGTCGACGCCGGATCACGACAAGACCGACCAGACCGGCACCACCCCTGCCTCGCCCGGCGGGCAGCGGAACTCCGCCCCCACACCAAGCCCTGCGACCCACGCCAGCTGCTCGCCGACCCACAGCAGCGGCAGATCGTCCCGTAACCAGGGCGGCACGCCGGCTTCCTGAAACAGGTTCTTGAGGGTCCGCTCGAGCCCGTCCGCCCGCATGCGCAAGCGTTCGCCTCCGGCACGTCGACGCAACGTGCAGGACTGATGGGCAATCGATGCCACCGACACTCCTTTTCCAACCGTCAGCGCAAACGAAACCTGCCCGCCGGCCCAAGCCATCGCCAGCTCACCGTTCCATGTAACGCAGGCCGGCGCCTTCTCGCCGCCCAGCGGCTCCAACCACCAGAAGTCCCGATAGACGCAGATCGCCACCGCGCCGAACGGCAAGCGGAGACCCGCCGCCGCTTCGTCATGGCGAAACTGCCGTTCAAGCTCCCGCAAACGATCCTCGTCGGGCATGGACTCGCCCGCTTCGCTCAGCATGTGCCGCATCAGGTTGCGCAAACGGGGCGAAGAAAGCCCCAGCGCCGCGTCCCGGTGCAAATGCGTGGAACCGGTTCGAGTCAACGCGGCGAGGTCGATCGCGGCCAGTTCGTCGAGCATCCCGGAAGCCTCGCCGCAGAGTCGCCCCAGCCGTGCGAACCCCTTCGACGCTCCGGGAAAACGCGCCTCGACGATGGGCAGGACATCGTTGCGTAAAAAGTTGCGCGAGAAACGGCTGTCGGCATTGCTCGGATCGTCGATCCAGTCGAGGCTGTGAGCCTCGGCATAGGCCAGCAGATCGGCGCGCGGCACATCCAGCAAGGGGCGCCACAGCCCCGCTTCGCCATCGCCGGGTACGCAGGCGCGCATGCCGGCGGCACCGCGCACGCCGGCGCCACGGATGGCACGGAACAACACGGTTTCCGCCTGATCGTCCCGATGGTGAGCCAGCACCAGCCAGTCGTCGCCCAAACCGAGCAGCACCGCCCGTCGCGCCGCCCGCGCTGCCGCTTCCAGGCCGCCGGGATGGCGGCGTTCCACCTCGACGTCGCAAACGGAAAAAGGCACGTCGAGCGCTTCGCAAAGCGTCCGGCAACCGTCGGCCCAAGCTTCCGAGCCGGCGACAAGACCGTGACGCACGTGGGTAGCCGCCAGCGCAAAACCCAGAACCGGACGCAGGCTGGCCAGAAGATGGAGGAGAACCGTGGAATCGAGCCCGCCGCTCAGACCAACCCGCACGCGGGCCTGATCTCCCCGAGCGATCGTCGGCAGCTGTCGCCAGCTTGCCGCGACGCGGGAGAACAGATCAATTGACTGCAATTTCCTTGAATTTGCCGTAGCTCATCAAGCGCTCGAAACGCCGTTCGAGGAGTTCGGGGGTCGACAGGCCGCTAACGTGGCGAAGCGCGTCCTGCAGCGCGCGCTTGAGGCTCTGGGCCATCGCGCGATGATCCCGGTGAGCACCGCCGACGGGCTCGCTCACCACTTTGTCGACGAGACCCAGCGACTTGAGCCGGTTGGCGGTGATGCCCATCGTCTCGGCTGCGTCGGCGGCCCGGTCGGCGCTCTTCCACAGGATGGAAGCGCAACCTTCCGGCGAAATCACCGCATAGGTCGAATACTGAAGCATCAGCAACTGGTCGCCGACGGCAATCGCCAGCGCACCGCCGGAACCGCCTTCGCCGATGATCGTGCAGATCACAGGCACTTTCAGGCTGGTCATCTCGAAAAGGTTATGGCCGATGGCTTCGGACTGGCCACGTTCCTCGGCATCGATGCCCGGATAGGCGCCCGGCGTATCGACAAAGGTGAACACCGGCAGCCCGAACTTCTCGGCCAGACGCATCAGGCGCAGAGCCTTGCGATAGCCTTCGGGACGCGGCATGCCGAAGTTGCGGAAGATTTTTTCCTTGGTGTCGCGCCCCTTCTGATGGCCGATGACCATGCAGGGCTGACCGTTGAAACGGGCCAGACCGCCGACGATGGCCTTGTCGTCGGCAAAACTGCGGTCGCCGTGCAGCTCCTCGAAGTCGGTGAAGATATGCTCCACGTAATCGAGGGTGTAGGGACGCTGCGGATGGCGCGCCACCAGTGCGGACTGCCAGGGCGTCAGCTTGGCGTAGATATCCTTGGTCAGGCCGTAGTTCTTTTGTTCCAGGCGGGCGATCTCTTCGGAGATATCCACTGCCGAATCGTCCTGCACAAAGCGCAGTTCTTCGATCTTTGCCTCGAGCTCCGCGATGGGCTGCTCAAAATCCAGGAACGTCGTTTTCATTGGG
>CALMXT010000154.1 GCA_937871125.1 uncultured Zoogloea sp.
TGGAGTGAGTTTTGGATACGAAGAAGGAAGTGCTGTCGATTCTCGACGAGGTTCTGAATCTGGGCGGTGCCGCCGCGCAGTTTGAGCTTGACACGCCTTTGCTGGGAGCCCTGCCGGATCTGGACTCGATGGCAGTTGTGGGTTTGATCAATATTCTTGAAGAGCGCTTTGGTTTCTTCATCGAGGATGACGAGATCGATGGCTCCACCTTCGCATCCGTGGGTTCGCTGGTCGAATTCGTGAATGGAAAATTGGCCTGACGTGCTGGCCTGAAGCCCCGGCGGAGCGGTTTTTACTGCTCGCGGGGCAAGGAAGGTGGCCGCTGTTGCGGCTCTTCCATAACGCCGGGTCATTGCGACCCGGCGTTTTCTTTTCTGAGCTTGGGTTCAGTCCTCAGTTTTTCACGCTGTGCTGCAGGCGCTTGAGTTCCGGCACGCAGGAGCCGCAGTTTGTGCCGCACTTGGTGCGGGCCTGAAGGACTTCAAGGGAGTCGCCGGCTCTGAAGGCGGTAAGAATGTCGTCTTCGGCCACGTCGAAGCAGTTGCAGATCACCTTGCCGCGGGCCGCTTGGCCAGCCGGCGGCTGGAGCAGCGGTGCCAGTAGCCAGGGCCGCACGGCTGCGGCGGAGTGGCCTTGGACCATCATGTCGGCGAGCCAGTCGGCGGCTTTGGTTTCTCCGGCGAGCCGCACCGCGGTGAGCGAATCGCCGCTGACCAAAGCCCGTTTGGCGACGTCCTTGCGGCTGTCCTGATACGACAGCACCTGCGTCGGATCGTCGAGGGCCAGGTCGCGGTCGAGGGCCGCGAGAACCTCCGGCGGGAGTTCTTCGCCGCGGGCTTTCAGCACGACCACCGGCGCGCCACGCCCGGCCAGGGTCAGACTGGCATAGGGGAAATGAGGCAGCCATTGGCGCAACTTGGCCATCACTTCCAGCGGGTTGGGCTGCAGATTTCCGTCGCTGTCGACATCGCTGCGACGCATGGCGACCAGCGCTTTGCCGGCAGCGTATTTTTCCACCTGCACGGCGGCGTGCTTGAGCTCCGGTTGTTTCGATTGCGGATCGAAAACGGCGGGTAGCAGCACATTCACGCCCAGGCCGCCCATGGTGTTGCCGCCCCAGTGCATGGGCAGGAAGCATTGGCCCGGACGCAGGGTGGCGGAATTCTGGACCTTCAGCACCACGTCGCCGCGTTTGCTCTTTACCTTGACGAGATCGCCGTCGGCGAGACTGCGCCGCTCCATGTCGTCCTTGTGCATGTGCAGCGTCGGCTCGGCTTCGTGGCTGTACAGGCGGGCGACGAGGCCGGTTCGGCTCATGCCGTGCCACTGGTCGCGCAGGCGGCCGGTGTTGAGGTGCAGCGGGTAGCGGGGGCTGGGGGATTCGGCCGTGATCCGGTGTTCGGTGGCGACGAAGCGGGCGCGGCCAGAAGGTGTGGGGAAGACGCCGTCTTCGTAGAGCCGGACCTTGCCCTTGGTTGCGCCTTCCGGGAAGGGCCATTGCTGCGGGCCGGCGCTTTCGAGCAGGGCATAGCTGAGGCCGGTGATGTCCAGATCGCGGCCGCGGGTGGATTCCCGATGCTCGTTCCAGACTTCTTCCTGGGTGGTGTAGGGGAACATCCGTGCGGCAAGGTCGCCCTTGCCCAGACGGGCGCCCAGACGCCGGGCGAAATCCACCACGATCGCCCAATCGTGGCGTGCTTCGCCCGGCGCGGGCACGGCACCTCGGACGCGGGTGATGGCGCGCTCCGAGTTAGTGACGGTGCCGTCCTTCTCGCCCCAGGTGGTGGCGGGCAGCAGGAGGTCGGCGTATGCGCAGGTTTCGGTGTGGCCGAAGGCTTCCTGCACGATGACGAATTCGGCGGACTTGAGGGCTTCGTCGATGAGGGTCTGGTCCGGCATCGACTGGGCCGGGTTGGTGCAGGCGATCCAGACCGCCTTGACTTCGCCGGACTTGAGCGCTTGAAACAGTTCGACGGCGCTCTTGCCGGGCTTGTCGGGCACGCTGTCGATGCCCCACAGGGCGGCGACTTCGGCGCGATGGGCCGGGTTGGCCATGTCCCGGTGGGCCGACAACAGATTCGCGAGACCGCCGACCTCGCGACCGCCCATGGCGTTGGGCTGGCCGGTAAGGGAGAACGGCCCGGCGCCGGGCTTGCCGATCTGGCCCGTGGCCAGGTGCAGGTTGATCAGTGCCGAGTTGTTGTGGGTGCCGAAAGAGAACTGGTTGAGCCCCTGGCAGTACATCGACATCGTCGCCTTGGAGGTGGCGAAGATCTGGGCTGCCTGCTCGATGGCTTTTTTGTCGAGTCCGCAGATCGAGGCGGCCATGGCGGGGGAGTATTCGCGGACGACCTTCTTCAGTGCATCGAAGCCTTCGGTGTGGGCTTCGATGTAGTCGCGGTCGATCCAGCCTTCCCACAGCATCACGTGGAGCATCGCGTTGTAGAGGGCGATGTCGGTGCCGGGCATCAGCGCGAGGTGGAGGTCGGCGGCTTCGGCGGTGTCGGTGCGGCGGGGGTCGATGACGACCAGCTTCATCTCCGGATTGGCCTTGCGGGCGTCCTCGACGCGGCGGAAGGTGATCGGATGGGCGAAGGCGGTGTTGCTGCCGGTGATGAACAGCGCCTGGGTGTCGGCAATGTCGGCGTAGCTGCAGGGCGGGGCGTCGGCGCCCAGGCTGAGCTTGTAGCCGGCCACGGCGCTGGACATGCACAGACGCGAATTGGTGTCGAGGTTGTTGCTGCCGATGAGGCCTTTCATCAGCTTGTTGAAGACGTAGTAGTCCTCGGTGAGCAACTGGCCGGCGCCATAGACGGCGACAGCGTCGGGGCCGTGTTCCTGGATGATGGCGGCGAATTTTTCTACCGCGGTGTCGAGGGCCGAGTCCCAGCTGACCCGCTGGCGAGCTTCATTGCGGTTTGCGCGCAGTTCGGGGTAAAGGGCACGGACGGCAAGGGTTTCGGGTGCAGCGGAAAAATGGAGCGTGGCTCCTTTGGTGCAAAGCCGGCCGAAGTTGGCCGGGTGATCGGGATCGCCCTTTACGCCGACGACGCGACCGGCTTCGTGTTCGATGATGACGCCGCAGCCGACGCCGCAGTAACAACAGGTGGATTTCGTTTCGGCCATGGGTGCTCCTTTGATTCGAGGAATCAAGCAAAGGACGTGCCATGTTGAGTGGGTGAGGTGTGGGGAGCACGCGCCGACTGGGTTTGGGCGTTTGCGAAGCCTTGTGCTGCAAGGCTTGCGGAGTCGGCGGCCACGCTCCATTTCACCAGCTTGGGGCGTGGCGGGTCTAATCCAGTGCATCGCCCCGGTTTTGGGTGGAGGCGCGCACCAAACAGGGGCGTTGCGCTTAGGGCTTGGCGCTGTCCTTTTCGCTACCTTTCGCGCGATCCGCCTGCGTGTGCGGGGCTTCCGGCTTGCCGAGGGCGACGGCCAACTGTCGGAGCAGGCTTGCCCGCTCGGTATCCCGGTCGGCGGCGCGACAGTCGAGAAGATCGGCGAAGATCGTCAATTGAGCGGTAACCGAGTCGAGTTCGCGGCGGGTGTAGGTGAGGCTCCTCACGGCGCTGCGATAGCACACGGCGAGCCGCTGGCATGCCGCCTCGTCGGTGTCGGCGGCCTTGTCGCAGAGCCAGCGGGTGAGTTCGGTGTCGGCCGGCATCACTGCATCGAAGAAGCTGTAGTTGCGCTCGAAGCGGGCGCGGGCGGCGGCTTCGCAGCGTGCGAGCTGGGCCTGGAGGTCGTCCGTCGGGCCGAGCAGAATGTCTATCTGCAGGCGGTTGAGGCTGCAGTAGGGATTCCATTCGCTTGTCGATTCGGGGCTGCCTTCGCCGCATGCGTAGGCGTCCCGGGCAACGGTGAGCGCCGCGGCGACCTCTTTCCAGGGCTTGCCCGAGCGGGCGAGGACGATGGCGCGACGCTTGTGGGCGCTGCCGAGGATCGCCTGCCGCTCAGGGGTGCGTGAAGCCCCGCGGCTCGCTTCCTGTCGTGCGTGGGGTTGGACGGCAGACAGGGCGATGAGCGATTCCAGGCGGGCGATGGCGTCGCGGGCGAGGCTGGCCGCGGCGTTCAGATCCTGGTCCGGGCCGGCTTCGCTGATCTGCTCGGCCTGACGGGCCTCGATGTTGGCGAGTTGCTCGATGGTGGCGATGGAAACCAGGCCCCGCGTCGAGTCTTGGCCGATGGCCTTGAGCAGCGCTTCGCGGGCCGGCTGGAAGCCCTCCCGGCCGTATGCGCCGTAGAGGCGTCCGATGGCTTGTTGGACTTCGGGGAGATCGATCCAGGTTTCGGGCACGTTTTTCAGGCGGGTCTTCACGCGCTGGGCGACGGCCTTGAAACCGACGGTTTTGAGTTCGGCGGCCTTGCGGTTTTGTCCGGCCGTGGCGAGACGGCTGTCGAGGCGGCGCTGTTCCAGCCAGTCGATCAGTTCGTCCGGGGCGTGCATTTCCTGGTTGTCCGGTGCCGCGCCGCGTTGCACTTTGAGCTGGAAGGACGGGTCGCCGTAGGCTTGGTAGGCGCCCCAGGTGTTGCAGCCGGGATGGGCGTCGAAAGCGGCCCGGCGGGCGGTTTTGATGGCATCGCCGAAGCTGGCGTTGTGCCCGGCCATTTCGGTGAAGAAGGTTTCGGTGAAGGTCTGGGCGGCGCTGTCGTCCACCTCCCAGCCGGCGGCGACCACGCAGCGCACGCCCATGTCGATCAGTTCGCGGGACAGGCTGTAGGCCAGCCGGTTGCTGCCGGCGCCGGCTTCGGGGCCGATCTTGCCCAGGTGGCAGCAGCTCAGGAAGACGAGGTCGGGGACGTTTTCCATCAGACCGATTTCGGTGGCCGACAGCAGCAAGCCGTCGGAGAGCACCACGCCGCTGCGGTAGCTGCCGTCGGCGGCGCGCTTGGCGTGGATGCCGTGGGCCGAGATCATCAGGATGCGGTAGGGGCGCGCGAAGAGGCGGGTGAAGACGTCGCCGGCGACGGAATCCGACGGCACCGGGGTGACGTTGTAACCGGCGTCGGTGAGGGTCCGGCTCACCGTGTCGCCTTCCCTGGTGGCGCCCGGCAAATCGGCGAGGCGGTCTTCCTTGGGTTGGCCGTCCGGGCCCAGGGCCGGTTTCCAGCCCGGCCCGCCGAATTGGGCATGGAAGCCGTGGGTGTCCGGGTTGGCGATGACGCAGGCCGAGAGCTGGTCGGTGCGGACGATCTGCCGGCGAAAGCGCGGGGTGACGAACTGGCGCACGACGCGGCTTCGCAGCACCAACGGCCGGCCGTCCACTTCGAGCATTTCCCAGGGCAGGTTGGCGCTGCTGTCGTCCACCATCAGGATCAGATTGTCCATCTGGCGGGCGGCGGCTTTGAATTCGAGGGGCACGAGCAGTTGGAACATGGTGTTGCCGAAGCCCGCGTCGGGGGCGTAGAGCGTCGGGGTGCCGCCATTGAAACTGCTTTCGCAGAGCTTTTCGACGAGGCCCGGCTGGCGCAGTTGGACGATGCTCTCGGCACGGGCCTTGTCGCTCATGAAGATGAATTTGAGGCGCCCGGCGTAGCGTGGCGACGGCGCTTCGTCGAGGCCGGTGGGGATGGGCAGGTGGCCGTCGGCCACTTTGTCGCCGCAACCGTAGAGGCGCAGGATCTGGCGCAGGTTTTCAGGCGGCAGCGGGAGCTGGAAGCGCGGGGTGTAGCACTCGGCGCTGCAGCCGGTTTCTTCCCGGTCGGCGTCGCAGATGACGAGCCGCGGCCAGTAGTCGGTGAAGGGCGACACGCCGAGGCGCTGGCGCATGCCCTCGCCGAAGCGCAATTCGTCGGCGGTGTCGAGTGTCTGCTTGAGGGTTTGCAGTTCGTTCTTGAGCGTGGTGCCGAGCCGGCTGACGGCGTAGGCGGCGGAGATGGCGGTGTCGCGGAAGACTTCGACGATCTGAAGTTCGGCGACGAAGGCGCGGCGGGCATCGGGCCGGTCGGCGCCGTTGTCGAAATCCCGGTTGGCGAGCAGAACCCCGAGCGCCACGGCTTTGACCGCTTCGCCTACGTCGAGCTGGAGCGCGGAGTTGGAGCCGATCAGCAGGCTGGCGAGCCGGAGGCGCAAGGTCGGGTCGGCGTCGTCCTGCGGGCGGTCGGGCTGCTCTTCGCCGTAACGGTCGGAGGCGTGGAGGAGATAGCGCAGCACGCCGCCGCGCACGGCTTCGGTGACGCCGTCGGCAGACAGCTTGCCCATTTCGCCCAGACCGACCACCACCGCGCCGCGTCCGGTGAGGCGCTGGCGCTCTTCGGGGGTACGTGGCATCAGCACGACGGTGGCGTTGCCGAGTTCGCCGGAGTGGATGCCGAGGCGCTGGCGTTGGCTGAGGGCGCCGTCCACGAGATAGCGGTCGATGACGCTTTCGGCGGCGGCGATCGGATCGCCCCGATAGTGGCCGCAGAGCACGGGAATCTGCACGAAGCGTAGATCCATGGCGGTGACCGACACGTGCAGGACGCGGTTTCTGCCTTGCGGCGCGGTGCGCCGGATGCGTCCGCCGAGGAGCCGGACGGTGGCTTCGGCGGCGCCCGGATAGCCTTCCGGCGGGCCGGCCCGGTAGGTGCGCACGGCGGCGGCGTCGGCTTCGTCGCCGCGGCTCACCGGCAGCGTGGCGAGCTTGCGCGGGCTGCCGCGGCTGAGCAGGGCCAGGATTTCGTCGAAGTATTTTTCGGTGCTGGTCAGGCCCGAGTGGTCGACCGGCATCAGCCATTTGCGGTCGGCGGGCAGATCCGGCAGATGACCGGAGGCCCAGGTGACGGAGCCGTCGCCTTGAGGCGTGCCGCAGAGCAGGAAGCCGGTTGGCTTGCGGTTGGCATCGGTTTGTTCGCGTAGCCCGCAGGGGGTGTTGTCGCTTTGACCGAACACGTAGGCGATGCGCTCCGGCGCCTTGCGTACCCAGGCGGTGTCGGCCACCGCGAACCAGAAGTCGCGGGCTTGCTGGAGCAGCTCGGCAGCGGGTTTGCCGCCCAGGCGATGGCCGAACCAGAAGTCGTCGTTGAGGGCGGCCAGGGTGCTCCAGGTTTGCGGGTCGTGATAGTTGCGCGCGGTGGTGTTGCCGGTGTCGATGAAGTCGGGGGCGGGCAGCAGGTGCACTGCGCCGGGAAAGCCGGCGACGATGTCGAGGATGTCCTGCATGTCGTGGCGCAGGTCGACCCGGGCCAGGGTGCGGATGGTGTCGGACTGCCCAAGCAGGGTGTCGACGAACAGGTGGGCGCCGTGGTTGGGGGTGCCGAGCATGACGAGGCGGCCGCCGTCGCGGGCGACGATGGCGTCCCAGAGGGTCTTGTCGTGGGCGAAGGCGGCGCGCACGACCAGCCCGCCCATGCTGTGGGCGAGGATGCGCACCGGCTTGTCCGGGTTGTCGGCGAGGGCGCTGCGCAGGGTGGTGGCGAGCTTTTTGCCGAGATCGGCGATGGGCTGGCGCCAGTCGTAGGCGAAACGGATCAGCGTGTGGGTGGCGCTCAGGTGGTCGGCGAGCCGGCCATAGGCCAAGTTGACAAAGCCGGCCTCGCTGACCTGGGCGTCGGTGTTCATGGCGATGCGGGTCAGCCGGCCGATGGCAAGCTTGACCGGGTCGAGCCAGATCTTGTCGCCGTTGGCGGCAAGGTGGCTGCCCATGATGCCGGGGAGGAAGACGAGCACGGCTTCGGGCGGCTTGGCGTCGCCGCGGGTGGCGGCGGCGGGGGGCGGTTCGAGTTCGGGCAGCGCCGGAGTGGTCCATTCGGCGAGGTCGGCGGGGCTGTCGTCGCTCAGCCAGCGGTGCAGCGCAGCGGGCAGCGGGCGGCCGTCGGCGGTGGCGCTGTCGTCGCGGAAATAGCGGAAATGGTTGATGTTTTCGCCGCGCACGAAGATCGCCTGGGCGCGAGCCTGACCGGCCAGCCCGCCGTACATCGAGGCGGTGTCCACCACCAGATCGTTGTTGGCGCGGTCGAAGAACATCCAGTCGGTGAACATGGCGCCGAGGCGCTTGATCATTCCGCCGCCTTCGATGTCGCCGGCGACGATGCCCATGACGAGGCCCGGCCGGCTGGGCGCCGAGGCGAGCAGCATGCCCATCGGGGCGTCCGGCAGCATGGCTTCGATGCCGGGCAGCAGATGGGGCTCAAGGCGACGGTTGGCGATTTCGAGCACCACCCGGGTCAGGAAGGCGAGGCTCTTGTCGGCCGCAGCCTTGGCGGCGAGGGCTGCGCCGGGGCCGGAGGCGATGCCCGCCGCGGCGCCGGCCGTCCAGCCGCCGAAGCGGCGGACGAGGGTGAGCAGGCCGGACAGGAAGAGATCGAAGTTATCGCTGAGCAGCGATGTGCCCCGCGCCGGGCTGGCGACGCGCACGTAACGTTCGATGCGGAGCGCTTTTTGCCGCAATTGCTGGATGAGCTCGGTGAGCTTGGCCTGTTCCTGGCTGGCGAAATTTTCCAGCTCGGCCTGGGCGATGGGATTGAGCTTGTCCTTGAGGCGCTCCCGCGGGCGGGGGCGGTAGTTGCCCACCAGCAGCGCCAGCCGGGCGTCCTCGTCGGGGCTGGGGTCGAGGCAGAGCAGATCGCCGACGAGGCCGCCGCGGGAGTGGGTGACGAGGGAAATCCGTGCGCCCTTGGGCAGCAGCCGGACGAGGGCGAGGGCGTTGTCGATGGGGCTTTCGGAGAAGGTGGGGTGCTCGAAACCGAAGAGCCGGCCTTCGAACTGGTCGACGAGTTTTTCCCAACTGCGACTGCCGGGCAGCTCGCCGAAGGCGCCGAGGGTGTGGGAGCCGGTGCCGTGGATGAAGATCAGGCCCGGTTTGTCGATGAGTTCAGCGAGGGCGGGGTCGCCTTCGTCGAGGCGGGCACTAGCGTCGAGGGCGCCGCCGCGCCAGGGGTAGAGGCCGGGTTGGCCGGCCAGCTTCTGTTCGATGGCCCAGACGATGGCTTTGGCGCCGAGGGCGGAGGCGCCGGCGACGGCCATGTTTTCGACGGCTTTGCCGGTGAGTTCGGCGAGCTTTTCGCCGGCCAGATCGGTGATCTTGTCCGGAACCAGGGTGAGCGCCGTGACCTGCCGCCAGATCCATTCGCCGACGCCCCGGTTGTTGGCGTCCCGCGGGCGCAGGGCGGCGAGGTCGAGGGTGGCGTCGGCGCCACGCAGTTCGGGGCGGGATTGGGCGAGGCTGGCAAGGCGCTCGGCGAGGGCGTCGGCGCGCATGAAGATCGTCGTGCCGTCGGCGGCTTCGAGCGCCAGCAGGCCGGCGTCGGGGGCGAGGTCGATCTTATCCGGCGCGTCTTCGCTGCGGCTTGCCGGGCTGAGAGTCCAGGTGCGGGTGGCGACCACGTTGGTGACGAGGGCCGAGTCCTGACCGTCGGCGCCGCGGCTGCCGGGGCGGGTCAGTCCAGCCGGCAATCGCACCGGCTGGCCGTCTGATGTGGCGGCGGATTCGCGGACGACGGGGAGCCGGAGGAGTGGGGGCGGGGTGGCGGTCACGATGGCGGTCCTGGAACGGGGGCGCTACGGGGGCGAATGCCCCGGCCGGCCGGGCGACGGGCCGGGGCGACGATAAAGGCTGTCCGCCGGAACGGGCCGGGTGGCCCAAGCCGGTTGCCGTGAGTCAGGCGAACACTTTCCAGGACCGGGCGGTGCGGCTGCCGAAAATCTGCGGGTTCTGCGGCAACTGGTTGGTGGGCAGATAGGCGGGGGTGATGGCCTTGAACCAGTCCGCGTAGCTGGCGCCGGCCGGCAGGGCGGCAAGCGCCTTGAGGGCGTAGTAGGTGAAGGCGCCGTTGGGGCGTCCTTTGAAGCTGGTGTCCCAGCTGTATTGGGTGTCGGTGCAGCCGGCCAGGAGCAGGTCGCCACCGCTGCGCGTGAGGCCGCTCAAGATGGGTAGCCGGGAAACCCGCGGGGCGGGAATGTCTTCGGCTTTCATCCAGACGCTGGGCGGCAGGAAGCGGGCGCGCGGCAGACCGGGGTCGAGGTCGCTGTCGTCGCCGCGGGTGACGCTGCCGGAGTGGCAGCTGTCGGAAATCAGCAGCACCCGCACGCCGGCTGCGTGGTTGGCGAAAATGAGGCCGATCTCGTCGTCGAGCAGCACCTTGCCGGAGCCGATGTCCCACGGGCACAGGGCTTCGTCGCGGCCGTCGGGCTCGTCGCCGTTCTTGTCGGGTGCCCAGGTGCCGTGGCCGGAATAGGTGACGACTACGGTGTCGCCCTTGGCGGCGCCCGAGATGAGGCTGCTCATGGCGGCGACCATCGCGGCCTTGGTGGCCTGGGCGTCGATCAGTTTGGTGACGGCGAAGCCGCGCGCGGCAAGGGCTGCGGCCCAGTCGGTGGCGTCATTGACGCAGCCGGAGAGGTCGTTCTGGGTGCCGGGGTAATCGTTGATGCCGATGCACAGCGCTTTCTTGCTCATGATCAGGTCTCCTCCTGGATGCGGTGGGCCGGGCCCAAAGGCCGACAGCCTGCAATGGCTGCGGTCCTGAGATCAGTTAAGCAGAGGGCGATGAAAGGTCAACGGCAAGACGACGGAATGTTGATCCAGCGACGGGAAATGACGGGCGGCAAGGGAAGCCGCCCGGACCGCGATCAGCTGCGCGGCGTGAGGCTGAGTTCGCGCAAGGCCTGTACCTGGTCGAGGATGGGCTGCGGGATGCTTGCGCTGCCGGCCAGCATCGCACGGATGCGCGCGGCGTTGGCGCTCACTTCCGGGCTGTCGGTCTGGCCTTCGACGGGCGGTGTGCCGCCTTCCTCGGCCGGGAAGGCGACGCGCGCTGCGCCGTTGGCGAAGACCTGGAGTTGCGGTCGGCGGCGCGGGTTGGCGAAGGCCTCGCCCTCGGTGCCGCGCAGCAGCATGGCCACGCCGCCGTCGGCGACGAGGTGGGTGTGGAGGCGTTCGAGGTATTCGGGGTGGGTGACCGAGACGACCCGCACGCTGTGGCCGGGGGCCGGGTCGAGAATCTTGGCGAGGGTGTGGGAGCTGTTGCGCAGGCCGAGCCGCGGACGCAGGGCGAGGAGGGGATCGAGGCCGGGGGCGAGGGTGTCGAGGGGCAGGCAGGCCAGGTGGCGCGCGGCGAGTTGGGCTTCGGCTTCGGCGATGCTGGCGGCAGGGGTGATGTCGAGCGCGGCGAGGAGCTCGAAGGGGCTCACCCGGCTTTCGAAGTCGTGGCGCCCCTGGATCAGCACCGGCACGCCTTCCCGCGCCAGCAGCAGGGCGACGAGCGGCATCAGGTTGGCTTGGCGGCGGGCGCCGTTATAGGTGGGCAGCACCACGAGACGCGGGCCGGGCGGCACCGCGATGTGATGGGTGCGGGCGTCGAGCGCGCGCTGAAAGCCGAGGAGTTCTTCGCGGGATTCGGCCTTGATGCGCATGGACAGGAGAATGGCGCCCAACTCCAGGTCGGGCACACGTCCGTCCATCATGTCGCCGAAGAGGGATTCGGCTTGTTCGACGGTGAGGGGCTTGGAGCCTTTCGGCCCGCGGCCGATTTCCTTGATGAGGGGGGCGTAGGACATGGCGGCAGTTACGGTGGAATGGAAAATAGGGCGAGTGTAGCGGATGCCGGGGGATGAGCTGCGGCCGCAAGAAAATCTTGCCCGAGCCGGGTAGGACGCGCTGTGGCGAGGGTCTTGTGCCTCTCGGGGCAGGTGCGTTATGCGGGCTGTGGCGCTGCTTTCAGAACGGAGGGGGTCGTTGGGCCGACTCCGGACTTGCCGTCCTTTTTGCCGCACGCTGGAATGCCGCTTCATCCGGGGTGGGGGCGGGCCGCATGTAGCCGGGATGGGCGGCGCGAGGGCTGGCCCGTCGGCGGGGCGTTCTGGTGGTTGCCACTGGCGGCGTTCCCCCGCTAACCTCTCCGTTTTTGCTCGCGGGGCTTCACATGAAAGTCGGTTTCATCGGTCTGGGCATCATGGGGCGCCCGATGGCCCTCAATCTTCTCAAGGGCGGTTTCGATCTCACCGTATGGGCGCGGCGTGCCGAGTCGATGGCGCCGCTGCTGGAAGCGGGCGCCAAGGGCGCCGGCGGGCCGGCGGAGGTGGCGGCGGCTTGCGACGTGGTTTTTTCGATGGTGTCCGACGCGGCCGACGTGGAGCAGGTGGCGCTGGGGGCGGGCGGTGTGGCCGACGGAGCGCGGGCCGGGCTGATCTTCGTGGATATGAGCACCATCGCGCCGGCGGCGGCCCAGGGCATTGCCACGCGGCTCGCGGAGCGGGGCGTGAGCATGCTCGACGCACCGGTGTCGGGCGGCGAGGTGGGGGCGATCAGCGGCGGACTGACGATCATGGTCGGCGGCGACGAGGCGGCCTTCGAAAAGGTGAAGCCGATGCTGGCTTCGATGGGCAAGTCGGTGACGCTGATCGGTGGCTCCGGTGCCGGGCAGGTGACCAAGGCGTGCAATCAGATTCTGACCGGCGTTACGGTGGTGGCGGTTGCCGAGGCTTTCAACTTCGCGCGCAAGAGCGGCGTGGATGCGGGTAAGGTGCGCGAGGCGCTGCTGGGCGGTTTTGCCTATAGCAAAATCCTCGAAAACCACGGCCAGCGCATGCTGGACCGCAATTTCAAGCCGGGTTTCAAGGCCTGGATGCATCAGAAGGACATGAACATCGTGATGCAGGAAGCCCATCGGCTCGGGCTGATGCTGCCCAACAGCGCGGCCACGGCGCAGCTTTTCAATGCGATGGTCGGTAGCGGCATGGGCGAGGAGGATTCGGTCGCCGCGCTCAAACTGTTCGAACGTCTGTCGGGAGACTGACGGTGCGGGTCGGGTTTGTCGGGTTGGGGGTGATGGGCCTGCCGATGGCCGGCCACCTGCTGGCCGCGGGTCACGAACTGGCGGTCTGGGCGCGTCGGCCCGAAGCGGCCGCGCCCTTGGTCGACGCTGGCGCGACGCTGTGCGCAAGCCCGGCCCAGTTGGCGGCGCGGAGCGACGTGGTGATTTCGATCGTCACCGGCAGCGCCGACGTGGAGCAGCTGGCCTTCGGGCCGGGCGGGCTGGTCGAAGGTTTTGCGCCGGGCGGCATCCATGTGGACATGAGTACCATCGCACCGGGCATGGCCCGCCGGCTTGCGGCGCGCTACGCCGAACGGGGCATCGGCTGGCTGGATGCGCCGGTGTCGGGCGGCGGGCTGGGGGCGCAGGAGGCCACGTTGGCGATCATGGCCGGCGGCGCGGCAGCGACGCTGGAGGCGGTTCGACCGTTGTTCGCCTGCCTTGGCAAAACCGTGGTCCACATCGGCGAGGCCGGGGCCGGGCAGGTAGCCAAGGCCTGCAACCAGATGTTGATGGTGAATGCGATCCAGGCGGCCGCCGAGGCCATGCGCCTGGCCGCCGCCCACGGGCTCGATCTCCTGCGGGTACGCGAGGCGCTGGCGGGCGGTTCGGCGGGCTCGAAGGTGCTCGACGTGATGGGCGGGCGGATGGCCCGGCGGGATTTCGTGGCCGGTATCCAGGCGCGTCTGCACCACAAGGATTTCGCGATGCTGATGGACGAGGCGCGCCAGCTCGGGGCGCCTTTGCCGGTGGCCACGCAAACCTGGCAGCAACTCAACGCGCTGATGGCCCTGGGCGGCGGGCGGATGGATACTTCCAGCTTGCTCAAGGTGCTTGAAGCGCCAGTGGAGAAAATGCAGTGATCAAACCTGAAGGCCGTCGTCGCTTTGCCGTGCTGGCCGCGGCCACCCTGGGGCTCTCGGTGCTTGGCGGCTGCGCCGGCTTTCACTTCGGCTTGCAGAAGCCCGAGGTGTCCTTGGCCGATATCCGTCTGCTCGACGGCAATCTGCTGGAGCAGCGCTTTTTGCTGAGCTTGCGGGTGACCAATCCGAACAACGTGGATATTCCGGTCGAAGGTCTGAACTTCACCCTGGACATCAACGGCGGGCACTTTGCCCGCGGTGTGGGCAATCAGCCGGTCGTGATCCCGCGCCTGGGCGAAGCGATGGTGGAGGTCACGGCAACCACCGGCCTCGGCAGCTTTCTGCGCCAGTTCAAGGAGCTGGCGAAGGGGCGCGACAAGATGGAATACCGCCTCAAGGGCCGCCTTGTGACCGGCAATCTGGGCGGTTTCGATTTCGACCGGAGCGGCGACGTCGGCGCATTGAAGGGGCTGGGTGAGCCGGCCGGCCGGAAGCCGCCTTCCGAGCAGTTCTGATCGGTCCATTCAAATTGCGGCGTTCGGTATGGCCGGACGCCGCGTCCATTTTTCCGAACGTTTTCCGTGAATCCAAAATTTGCTGAATTCCTGGCGGGCTGCCGGGATGAAGCGCCGCTTCAGCTCGGGGTGATGCCCTTCGGCATGCTTTATGGGATCGGCGCCCTGGCGGCCGGCTTGCCGGCGTGGATCGCCCAGTTGGCATCGGCGGTGGTTTTTGCCGGTGCGGCGCAGCTCGTGATCGTGCAGATGCTGGCGGCGGGGGCCGGGGCGCTGCCGATCGGCCTGACCGCCGGCCTGCTCAACTTGCGCCACATGCTTTATAGCGTGTCGATGGCCGAGCACCTGCGCCATCTGCCGCGGCGTTGGCGCCTGCTGCTGGCCTATCTGTTGACCGACGAAGCCTATGCCGTGGCGATCCTGCGCTATCGGGCGACGCCACCGCCCGAGGGCGCGGGAGCCGGGAGTCCGGATCTGCGCCACTGGTATTTTCTGGGTTGCGGTTTCACCTTGTGGCTGACCTGGCAGTTGTCCACGGCGGCCGGGCTGTTGTTTGGGGCAAGCGTTCCGGCGGGCTGGGACATCGATTTCGCGGTGCCGCTGACCTTCATCGCGCTGCTCACTCTGTTGATGCGCGAGCGGGCCGGGCAGGCGGCGGCGCTGGTGGCGGCACTTGCCGCGCTGGCCTTGGCAACGCTGCCCTACAAACTCGGATTGGTGGCGGCGATCCTGCTCGGCTTGTTTGCCGGCGTATGGGCGACACGGCTCGGGCGGGAGCGCGGGCGATGAGTCTTGAGGCCATGCTGGCGCTGCTGGCGGCGATCGGCATCGTCACCTTTTTGTACCGTTACGCGATGATCGGGCTGTTTGCCAAGCGCAGCCTGCCGGCTTGGTTGCATGCCTTGTGCCGTCATATCGCGCCGGCCAGTTTTGCGGCGCTGACCGCAAGCGAGCTGTTCGTGCACGGCGGGGAGGTGGTGCTGGCCCTTGCTGCGCCCAAGCCGTGGGCTGCGCTGGTGGCCGCGCTGGTGGCGTGGCGCACCGGCAATGTGCTGGCGACCATCGGCGCCGGGATGGCGGCGTTGTACCTGTTCAAGAATCTGTTCTGATCGGCAGGGTTCAGATCGCCGCCAGCGAGACCTGACGGGTGGCGCGCAGGGTGCGCAGCATGTGGGTCATGTCGTTGGCGCCGATCGGGCGGCTGCACAGATAGCCCTGGTAGGCGTCGCAGCGCCAGCGCCGCAGCAGGGTCAGCTGGGCTTCGGTTTCGACGCCTTCGGCGATCACCTCGAGGCGCAGGGTGTGGGCCATTGCGACGATGGTCTGGGCGATGGTTGCATCGTCGGCTTCGGTGACGATGTCGTTGATGAAGGAGCGGTCGATCTTGAGGCGGTCGATCGGGAAGCGCTTGAGGTTGGAGAGGCTGGAATAGCCCGTTCCGAAATCGTCCACCGAGAGCTGGAGGCCCAGCTTCTTGCACTCGGCGAGCAGGCTGCGGGTGTGTTCCGGATTGCGCATCACCAGGCTTTCGGTGAGCTCCAGGTCGAGATAGGCGGGCGCCAGACCGCTTTGGGCGAGAGCCGACTGGATGGTGTCGAGCAGGCCGGCATCGTCGAACTGACGGGCCGAGAGGTTGACGCCGATGGGCACGCGGCAGATGCCTTCCTGCTGCCAGACCTGATTCTGGCGGCAGGCTTCGTGGAGCACCCAGGCGCCGATGGGCACGATTAGGCCACACTCTTCGGCGATGGGGATGAATTTGTCGGGTGGAATCATGCTGCCGTCGGGCTGGCGCCAGCGGATCAGGGCTTCCATGCCGATGAGTTCGCCGGACAGGGTGTCTACCTGGGGTTGATAGAAGAGCGCGAGCTGGTTCTCTTCGACGGCATGGCGCAGGCGGTTTTCCAGTTCGAGGCGTTCGCTGTAGCGCTCGGAGAGGCCGTGATCGAAGAACTGGAAGTTGTTGCGGCCGCGTTCCTTGGCGAGGTACATGGCGGCGTCGGCGTTTTTGATGAGCGCCGTGCCGTCGAGGCCGTCGTGGGGGTAGAGGGCGATGCCGATGCTGAGGGTGACGGTGAATTGCCGGCCATGCAGCTCGAACGGGCGGCTCAGGCTGGCGAGGATGCGTTCGGCCAGCTCTTCGGGCATGGAGTCTTCGTCGAGGTTGTCCAGCACCACGACGAATTCGTCGCCGCCGGTGCGGGCGACGAGATCGCCGTCGCGCACGCAGGCTCGCAGGCGTTTGGCGACGGAGAGCAGGAGTTCGTCGCCGGCATGGTGGCCGAGGGTGTCGTTGACGTACTTGAAGCGGTCCAGATCGGTGAATAGCACGGCGACGCCCCGCTGGCGGAGGCGGGCCTTGGCGATGACTTCGGCCAGATGGGTGTTGAGCAGGGTGCGGTTGGGCAGCGAGGTGAGGCTGTCGTAGTGGGCGAGATGGCGGATGCGGTGCTCTGCGTCGCGGCGCTGGGTGATGTCGGCAACGATGCCCAGATAGCCGCGTATCTGCCGGTTGCCGTCGCGGACTATGGAGAGGCTGATGTTGGCCGGGAAGATGTCGCCGTTGCGGCGGCGCAGATTGATTTCGCGGGGTTCGAGCACCCCGCTGCCGGCTTCGCTGGCGAGGGCGGCAAAGCCGCTCGCAGTGTGGGACAGGGTCCAGTGGGCGATATCGTCGGCGGTGTGGAACAGGAGTGGGGTTTGGTCGCCCACGAGTTCGTCGGCGCGGTAGCCGAACAGGCGCTCGGCGGCCGGGTTCACCACCCGGATGATGCCGTTGGCGTCGGTATAGACGATGGCGTATTCGGCACAGTCGAGGATGGCGCGCTGCAGGGTGGTGGTTTCGCGCAGCAGGTTTTCGGCGCGGGCGTGCTCGTCGACTTCGCTTTCGAGGAGCCGGTTGGTTTCGCCGAGGGCTTTTACGTATTGTTCCAAAGAGGCGTTTGCCTCGCCGAGGGCGAGGGTTTTTTCGTTCACCTGGCGGCGGATGGCATCGGCGCGGGTTTGCAGCACGTAGAGGACGAAGGCGGCCAGCGCGCCGAGCGACAGGCCGGAAAAGAGTTGGGCGCCCGCGTCCTGGCTGGGCATCATCGGGTAGGCGAGGGGGTCGGCGGCGGCGACGACCAGCCAGTGGCGGTCGGCGATGTCCACGCCGTCGGCAAAGGACATCTCGCCGATGTGGAAGGGCGAGTCGCGGTGGACGGGTTGGGCTGGGTGGGCGGTGTCGGTCGTGTCGAGGATTTCGAGTGCCAAGGGCGGGCGCGGGCTGCGCTCGGGAGACGCCGCGAGGGATTGGCTGAGCAGGTCCTCGACGGACACTTCGATGAAGAGCAGTTCGCCGACCGGCTCCGATGCGGTGTCGCTGCGGACGATGGGGCCGAGAATCCGGATGGCCTTGCGCGGGCTTCCGCTGTCGGCCGCCAGGGTGTAGGGCGCGGTGGCGACGGTGCGGCGGCCCGCCTTGGCGACGTCGATGGCTTCGCGGATGGCGGCGGTGCCGGCGCCCTCCGGAGATTCCAGCGGCGGGCCGGCGTTGCGGCCGGCACTGGCGGTGAGCTGCACGGCGTCTCCGGCGATGCGGAGCGTGCCGAGATGCCGGATTTCAGGATGGTGGGCGAGGATCGGGGCGACGATGTCGGTGAAGAGGGCGTGCCGCTCATCGGCGGAGAAGGCGAGCTGTCGTCGCAGGATGTCCGCCAGGAGGACGATGCTGTCGGCACGGTCGCGCAGGTGGGCGATCCGCTCTTCGGCCTGCGACTGAAAACGGTCGCGGGTGGCGTCCATTTCCTCGTCGACCGCTTCGTGGTAGCTCCCGAGCGTGATTACCGCAGCCACGATGAAGACAGACGCGGCCAGCCCGTAGCGGCGAAAGGCGTCGATCACCGCTGAAGGTGTCGGGCTACGGGTCATCGGTTCTCCTGTCGGGCGGAAGTCTGGGCGTGCCGGACCGAGTCTGGCCGACATTTAACGGACGACGCCGGCGATTCTTGAGGCCCGGGGCCGGGCCGCGCTCAGTCGCCGAAGACTTGCCGCAGGCGTTCGGCTTCGCTTGCCGCGTCGACTTCGGAGTCGGTGAAGCGACGGGAGATGGCGTTGAATTCGTCCTGGAGTTCGAGGAAGGCGTCGAGGATGTCCGGGTCGAAGTGCGTGCCGCTGGCGGCGCGCAGGACTTCGACGGCTTCGGAATGGCTGCGGGAGGGTTTGTAGACGCGCCGGCTGATCAGGCCGTCGTAGACGTCGGCGACCGCCATCAGGCGCGCGGAAAGCGGGATGCGTTCGCCGGCCAGGCCGAGGGGGTAGCCCGTGCCATCCCATTTTTCCTGGTGGGAATAGGCGATTTCCTTGGCGAAGCGCAGAAAGCTGGAGACGCCGCCGAAGAGGGCTTCGGCCCGGTTGATGGCGTCGCGCCCGAGGGTGGTGTGGGTTTTCATGATCTCGCACTCGGCGGGGTTGAGTTTGCCGGGTTTGAGCAGGATGCGGTCGGGGATGGCGACTTTGCCGATGTCGTGGAGCGGGGCCGATTTGTACATCAGGTCGATGTTCTCGTCGCTGAGCTGAGCGGCGAAGCGCGGGTGGTTCTGCAGATGTCGGGCGAGGGCGCGCAGGTACATCTGGGTGCGGCGGATGTGATTGCCGGTTTCGTTGTCGCGGGTTTCGGCGAGGGAGGCCATGGCGACGATGGTGGCGTCCTGGATCAGCGAGAGTTCGCGGGTGCGCCGCCGGACTTCCTGTTCGAGATAGCTGTTGCGGTCGCGCAGGAAATCGCTGGCCGCCTTGAGGGCGAGGTGGTTACGGATGCGGGTCAGCACCAGGGGCGGGCTGATGGGCTTGGCGATGTAGTCGACGGCGCCGGCATCGAAGCCGAGCTGCTCGTCCAGCTCGTCGTTGCGGCTGGTCAGGAAGATCACCGGGATGCTGGCGGTCACCGGGTTGTTCATGAGCTGCCGGCAGACTTCGTAGCCGTCGATGTCGGGCATCGTGACGTCGAGAAGGATCAGATCGGGCACCGGCGTGCTGCTGGCGAGCCGCAGGGCGCGTTCGCCGTTGGTGGCGATGCGGGTGCGGAAGTCGGCATGGTGCAGGCAGTCGACGATGGGTTCGATGGACTCCGGCGCGTCATCGACGACGAGGATGAGCGGGCGGTGGCTGTCGATGGAATGCATCAGGTGGGGTCTCCGGGCCGCGCGGTGCGCCCTGGGTCAAGTGCTCGGTTCAGATAAGTTAGGGCGTCATCATAATCGTAGCGTAGCAAGGCATCTCCGATTTGGGTGCATATTTTTGATCCGATATGGGTAGCGAGGGTGGCGCGGAGCTGACGGAAGGCGCTCGGAGCGGCTCCGTCGGCACTTCGGACCAGCGCTACCAGACGGGCGAGGGCCGCGTCGAACTCGGCGGGCGAGAGTGTGGCGGCGGGCTCTTCCGTTTCGGGGGGCGCGGGGGGAAGGGCGTTTTCGAGCATGCCGACGAGGGCCGCGAGTTCGGCCGCGAGGGGCGCGACGAGGCGGCGCGCAGCGCTGGGGGCGGCGCCGGCGGCGAGCGCCGATTCGAGCGCGGCGGCGGTTTCGCTCAGGGGTTTGGCACCCAGGCTGGCGGCCGTTCCGCGCAGGGTATGGGTGAGTCTTTCCGCGTCGGCGGATCGGCCGGCGGTCAGCGCGGCATCGATGCGCGCGGCGCAGTCGGCCTGGGAGGCGACGAAGCGGCGCAGCAATGAGAGGTAGAAATCCGGTTTGTTGTTGGCGCGGCGCAGCGCATTGACGACATCGAGCCCGGGTAGTTCAGGCAGCGTGCCGATGCCATTCGTGTGCTTTACGTGGCGGAGTATGGTTTCGAACAGGATTTCGGGGACGATGGGTTTGGCGACGTGGTCGTTCATGCCGGTATCGAGGCAGCGCTGGCGTTCTTCGGCAAGGGCGTGGGCGGTGATCGCGATGATGGGCAGGTCGGCGAAACGGTTGTCCTGGCGAATCAGGGTGGTGGCTTCGAAACCGTCCATCTCGGGCATCCGGAGGTCCATCAGCACGATGTCGAAGGCGTGCGGTCCGGCCAGTCGCAGGGTGTCCACGGCGACGCGGCCGTTGTCGGCCATGTGCACGACGGCGCCGCGATGTTCGAGGAGGCCACAGGCGATCTGCCGGTTGATGGCGTTGTCCTCGACGACGAGGACGCGCAGCCCGGTGAGCTGGGGCGATGGCACTAGGGGCGCCGGGGCCCGGCGCGGGGGTTCTTGGGCGGCGACCTGGGCTGCAACCGGCGTTGCGATGGGGGCGACGACGGGCGGGCATGCATCCGGCCGGGCGCTGGTGGCCAGTTCGAAGAAGACGCTGAAGCCGAAGCGGCTGCCGGCACCGGGGGCGCTGTCCACGTGGAAGGGACCGCCGCCCATCAGCTCGACCAGGTGGCGGGCGATGGACAGTCCGAGGCCGGTGCCGCCATAGCGGCGTGTCGTCGAGTTGTCGGCCTGGGCGAAGGCGTCGAACAGCGCGTCCATCTGGGCGGCGTCCATGCCGATGCCGGTGTCGCAGACCTCGAAATGAAGGCTGGCCTGGCCGGCCGGGGCCGCCGCGTCCGGTGCGTCGATCTGCAGCCGGACTTCGCCCCGCTCGGTGAATTTGACCGCGTTGGAGAGCAGATTGGTGAGCACCTGGCCGAGACGGAGCGGGTCGCCGACAAGGCGCCGGGGTACGTCCGGTTTGATGTCCACGTGCAGTTCGAGGCCCTTTTCGCGGGCTTTCTGGGCGACGAAGGTGGTGACGTTGTCGAGCACGCGGTCGAGGTCGAAGGGGGTTTTTTCGGGGTGGAGCTTGCCGGCTTCGATCTTGGAGAAGTCGAGGATGTTGTTCACGACTCCGAGCAGGGTTGCCCCGGCGGCCTGGATCTTGGTGACGTAGTCGTGCTGGCGGGCGTCGAGGCCGCTGTTTCGGCACAGTTCGGCGAGGCCGATGATGGCGTTGAGCGGGGTGCGGATTTCGTGGCTCATGTTGGCCAGAAAGCGGCTGCCGGATTCGGCGGCGTCTTCGGCGACGCGTTTTGCGTCGCGCAGGGTTTGCAGCGCCTGACGGTGCATGGAGAGGTCTTCGAGCACCCACACGCAGTGCGTGATGCCGCTGTCGTTCTCGCTCCCGGTGTCGGTCAGGCCGCTCACCGAGACGCCGACCCACAGGGGCTCGCCGTCGCGGCGGCGGAGCTGGCATTCGCGCCGCCAGATGTCGCCGGTGCCGGGAGGCTGCCATTTGCTGGAGTGGAAGTCGCAGGGGCGGCCGGCGGCGTCGAGGAGTTCGGGTCGGGTGCCGGCAAGTTCTTCGGGGCGGCGGCCGGTTTCCTGGCAGAAGCGCGGGTTGGCGTATTGGATGGTGCCGTCGGGAAGGGTGATGACGAGCATCGAGGGACTTTGTTCGACGGCCAGCGAGAGCTTGCGCAGTTCCTGCTCGGCGACCTTGCGGCGGGTGATGTCGTAACCCCAGCCGATCAGTGCCGGGCTGCCCTGGAACGCGATCTTTTCAAGGGTGACCAGCGCCCACAGGCTGCTGCCGTTGGTGTGGCGGAATTCGACTTCCTGGTCGCGGATCGGTTTGCCAGCGCGGGTGTCGGCGACGACCGATTCGACCACCTCATGGCTGCGGAACCAACTCGTTACCGGATGCTGCAGGAAGTCCGCCAGATCGGTGCCGACCAGCTCGGGCGCGCGGCTGTTGACGAACAGGGGCCGGCCGCCCGGCCGGTTGATGACGACCGCGATGGGGCTCGATTCGAGGATGCGGCGAATCCATTCTTCGGCGGCGCGGGCTTCGCGCTCGGCCGCTTTCTGGGGCGTGATGTCCACCAGGGCGCCGAGGATGCCGCCGGGTTCGCCGTCGGTGCGGCGGAAGCTGCGGGCCCAGTAGAGCGTGTCGTGTTCGCGGCCGTCGGCGAAAGGCAGACGGATTTCCTTGTGCAGGCTGCCGTTGCTGGCGATGGTGTGGAGATCGGCGGCGTGGTGGGCACGGCGCAGGTCGTCCGGTGCGAAGGGGAGTTCGAGCACGGTCTTGCCGACGAGGAAATCCCGGTGGGTGCCGAAGGCTTCTTCGAAGGCCCGGTTGCAGCCGAGGTAGCGGGCGTCCGGACCTTTGTAGAAAACCGGATTGGGCAGCACGTCGAGGAGCTCCTGGACGAACAGCAACTGGTCGGCGAGGGCGCGGCCCTGGTCGGCCAGCTGGTGTGTGCGCTGGCTGACTTTTTCTTCGAGTTCGGCCTGGTTGAAGGACAGGGCATGGGTGGCATCGCTCAGGTGCTTGCGCATGCGCTCCTGGGAGTCGGCCAGTTCGGCGATCTCACGCCAGGGGGCGTTGAGCGGTTCGGCGGGGGCGAGGTCGAGGCGTCCGATGCGCTCGCTGCGCTCGACGAGGGCCGCCAGCGCGGCTTCGATGCGCTGGGCGAGCCGTCGGGCGAGGCCTGCGGTGGCGGCGGCGCTGAGGGCAATGAGCAGCACGAGCACCGGGGCGAGGTCTCGGAGATGGGTGGGGATCAGATCGTCGCTGCGGGCGAAGCGGCCGACCCACCACCGTTGCTCGCCCAGTTGCAGCGGGGCGAATTGGGCGAACCAGGCGGTGCCCGCATTCTCGAATGCCAGCATTCCGCCGTTTCTGTCGCCTGCCGAGAGCCAGCGGGCGTAGCCGTGGGCAACGAAGTCCACGTCGATCTGTCCGGCCGGTTTGAGCAGGGCGCTGCGCCGCGCGTCGAGATCGGCGAATTGCGCAAGCTGCGGCAAACCGACGACGGCTCCGTCATCGGTGATGAGAACGCTGCCACCGGCGGTGCCGACCGCACTGTCGACGGCGAGCTGCGGGAGGTCGGCAAGCCGGATGTCGAAGGCAAGGATGCGCGCAGGGCGGCCGGCGTCGTGCCAGCGGGCGAATACGCTGACGACGCCCTCGCCGCTGGCGGCCAGCCGGTAGGGCGCCGTCCATCCGACGTTGTCGCCGGCCGCCGAGTCCAGCGCGGCGGTGAACCAGGGGCGCGAGGCCGAGGTTTTGACGGGGTCGTCGTGATGCGCGTCGCCGCCGCCCGCCTCCAGGGTCAGGCCTCGACCGTCGGTGTCGGCCAGGTGGATGGCGGCGATCTGTGCATCGCCGGCGAGCAAGGGGGCCAGCAGTGCGGTGAAGCCGGCTGCGTCATCGACGCTGAGTTGCCGGGCTTCGCTCCAGGCGCGCGCCGTGCGCAGTTGCGTTTCGATGCGTTGGAAGTTGCGTTCGGCTTCGGAGCGGATCTGGGTGACGGCGAGATCGAGCCGGGTCCGCGCGAGGGCTTGGGAGGTCGGAACGACGATGAGGAACTGGATGGTACCGCCAAACACCAGCAGTCCGGCAAGGAAGGCCGCCGACATCCGCCACAGCAGGCTGCGGACCAGGCGGGGCGGTGTGGCGGCGCGGCTTGCGGTGGCCATCGTGCCGGGTTCAGCTTTTGTCGGAGGCGGCGGGCCGTGCCTGGCCGTAGGTTTTGAAGAGGGCCATCACTTCGCTCATTTCGGCTGCGGTGAGGAGGGTCGGTTCGCCGATCTGGCAAGCGCGCCAGTATTGTTCGCACAGGCCTTCGAATTCGACGGCGAGGGCCAGGGTGCGGCGCAGGTCGCTGCCGAAAACGATCATGCCGTGGTTGGCGAGAAGGCAGGCGTTGCGGCCGTCCAGGGCTTCGATGGCGCCGTCGGAGAGCGCCTGGGTTCCGAAGGTGGCGTAGGGCGCGCAGCGGATGTCGTCGCCGCCGAAGCGGGCCACCATGTAATGGAAGGCGGGAATGGGCTTGCGGTGGCAGGCGAGGGCGGTGGCAAAGGGGGCGTGGCTGTGAAGCACCGCGCAGGCTTCGGGATGGGCGGCGAGGATGTCCCGGTGGATGCGCCATTCGGACGAGGGCGCGTAGGGCCCCCGCCAACTGCCGTCCATCGCGACAAGGGCCATGTCGTCAGGGGTGCAGTCTTCGTAAGCCATGCCGCTCGGGGTGATCAGGAAGCCCCGCGAACAGCGCACGCTGGCATTGCCGGCGGTGCCGGTGTTGAGGCCGCAGTTGGCCATGGCTTTTGCGGTGGCCAGCAGGCCAGCGCGCAGGACGTTCTCGTTCATCGTCGAAGCTCCTGAGTCGTTTCAGCGGTCGGCCACGGTGGCGAGGGCATCGGCGGGAATCACGCCGAACTCGCAAATTATGCCAGCGAGAAGTCGCGCCGGCGTGACGTCGAAGGCCGGGTTGCAGGCGCGGGTGGCATGGCCGGCGATGCGGACGCGGGCCGGTGCGCCGTCGTCGTCCAGGCCGGCGATCAGGCGGACTTCGTCGGCGCTGCGCTCTTCGATGGGGATGGCGGCACCGTCGGGGCAGCCGAAATCGAGGGTGGAGCGGGGCGCGGCGACATAGAAGGGGACGTCGTGGGCGTGGGCGGCGAGCGCCTTGAGGTAGGTGCCGACCTTGTTGGCGGTGTCGCCGTTGGCCGCGATCCGGTCGGCGCCGACGATCGCGGCGTCGACGCGCCCTTCGGCCATCAGCCAGCCGGCGGCGTTGTCGGCCACGAGGGTGTGGGCTACGCCGGCGCGGGCCAGTTCCCAGGCGGTGAGCAGACCCTGGTTGCGCGGACGGGTTTCGCTGACCCACACGTGCAGCGCGATGCCCGCTTCGTGGGCGGCGTAGATCGGGGCGAGCGCGGTGCCGTGGCCGCAGGTGGCGAGCCAGCCGGCGTTGCAGTGGGTCATCAGTTGCAGCGGCCGGCGCTTGCGGTCGCTCATGGCTTGGAGCAGGCCGAGACCGTGCTGGCCGATGGCGGCATTGGCGGCGGCATCGCCGGCCCGGATCGCCTCGGCGGCGGCCCAGGCGGCGCTGCACCGCTCGGCCGGCGGGAGGGCAAGCAGCGCGGCCTGCATGCGGTCCAGCGCCCAGTGCAGGTTGACGGCGGTGGGACGGGTGGCGCGCAGACAGGCGTCGGCGCTCTGGAGGGCGCGGTCGGAGGGGTCGTCGCGCAGGGCCAGGGCAATGCCGTAGGCCGCGGTGGCGCCGATCAAGGGGGCGCCGCGCACCTGCATGTTGCGAATGGCGTCGGCGGCGTCGCCAAGGGTGTCGAGGCGGACGAAGATTTCCTGCCAGGGCAGGCGGGTCTGGTCGAGGATGACGACTTGGTCGCCATCGCGGCGCAGGGTGGGGCAGTGGTCGGACACGGTTTGCTCACAGGTTCGGGCGGGTCGAGGCGTGATTGTATCGGGGCCGGCTGGCCGTCGCTGGGTGCTGGCCGCCGGGAACGGCATCTGCCAGAATCGCGCGGCCTGCCTTCGAGTGATCGCCATGCCCCGTTTTCCCGCTCCTGTCGTTTCCCGCCTGCCTGCCGTGGGCACCACCATCTTCACGACCATGTCGCGTCTGGCCCAGGAGTGCGGTGCGATCAATCTGTCGCAGGGATTTCCGGATTTCAGTGCCGAGGACGTGCTTTTCGAGCGGGTCGCCCACTGGATGCGCGCCGGCCACAACCAGTATGCGCCGATGGCCGGCGTGCCGGCCTTGCGGGAGGCCATCGCCGCCAAGGTGCGGGCGCTGTATGGCGCGGAATACGATCCGGAATTCGAAATCACCGTTACTGCCGGCGCAACCCAGGCGCTGTTTACTGCGGTGGCGGCGCTGGTGCATCCGGGCGACGAGGTGATCGTCTTCGAGCCGGTCTACGATTCCTACGTGCCGGCCATCGAGTTGCAGGGCGGCCGTGTGCGCCGCGCCCGGCTGGCGGCGCCGGATTACCGGCCCGACTGGCAGGCGGTGCGGGCCTTGGTGACGCCGCAGACGCGCATGATCATGATCAACACGCCCCACAATCCGAGCGGCACGGTGTGGACGGCGGCCGATCTGGCCGAACTGGCGGCGATCACCGCCGGCACCGGCATCGTCGTGGTGGCGGACGAGGTCTATGAGCACATCGTCTTCGATGGTCTGCGTCACGAGAGCGTGGCCCGCTACGTCGATCTGGCGGCGCGCAGCGTGATCGTCTCGAGCTTCGGCAAGACCTACCACGTGACCGGCTGGAAGGTGGGCTATGTGCTGGCGCCGCGGGAGTTGATGGCCGAGTTCCGCAAGGTGCATCAGTTCAACGTGTTCACCGTGAATACGCCGGTGCAGCTGGCGATCGCCGACTATATGGCCGATGCCTCGCGTCACCTGGGGCTGGCAGGGTTTTACCAAGCCAAGCGCGACGCTTTCAGGGCCGGGCTGGCGAGCACGCGCTTCGAGCTCTTGCCCTGTACCGGAACCTATTTCCAGACGGCCCGTTACGGGGCCATTTCGGATCTGCCGGACACCGAATTTGTCGAATGGCTGACCCGCGTGGTGGGCGTGGCGGCGATTCCGCTGTCGGCTTTTTTCGGCGACGGACGCGACGAACGGGTCATCCGCTTCTGCTTTGCCAAACGCGACGAGACGCTGGCGGCGGCCTTCGAGCGGCTCGAACGCTTCTGCTAAACTGGTCCGGATATTTCTGGAGCCAAGCTCGTGCGCAATCTTCTTCTGTTCGTTCTGTTCCTGATCGGCCTTTTCTATGCGCGGCGTGCGCTGCGCCGGATGGGCGGCAACGATCGTCCGTCGGCCGGCGAGGGGTCGGGCGGGCGGCGGGAGCGTGAAGCGTCGACGCCGGAGATCGAGCAGATGGTGGCCTGCGCCCATTGCGGTCTGCATGTGCCGGAAAGCGAAAGCGTGCGCTCTGCGGGTGAGTTCTTCTGCTCCGAAGAGCACCGCCGCCTCGGCGTGCGCAGGTGACATCCACGCGCCAGACGCTTGCCGACCCGGCATTCTCAGACGCGGAGGGCCGGGCGGAGCCGCTGCGCTACCTCAATCTCTTCCGTCTGGTGCTGGCTGGCCTGTTTCTGGTGGCCGGGCCGGCGCTCAATCTGGGGGGCGACTCTCCGACGATTTTTTTCGGTGCGTCCTTCGCCTACCTCGCCGCGGTGTTGATCCTCGGTTTTCCCGATGCGGAAAGGCTGCTGGGCCGGAGTCGGCTGATCACGCTTCAGGTGCTGGTCGATGTCACCCTGCTGACGCTCATCATGTGGGCCAGCGGCGGCTATCGCAGCGGGATGCCGATCCTGATCCTGATCGCGCTGGCGGGCGCCGGCCTGGTCGGTCAGGGGCGGATGGTGCTGTTCTATGCGGCCTACGCGACCCTGGCCGTGCTCCTCGAAAATGCCTTCCGGCTGCTCTCCGGGCGGGCGACAGTGGATTTTTTCACCGTCGGGATCACCTGCATCGGCTTTTTTGCCATCGCCCAGGTGGCCCGCCTGCTGGCGCTGCGCGCCTTGGCCAACGAGGATCTGGCGCGTCAGCGGGGGGCCGATCTGGCCAGCCAGTTGCGGCTGAATCGCCAGATCATCCAGGACATGCAGGACGGGGTGCTGGTGGTCGGCGATGGCGGGGTGGTGCGGCGCTTCAATCCCCAGGCGGTGGCGTTGCTGGGCGCAGGTCTGCGCGAGGGCGGACGGCTGGTCGATTTTGCTCCGGCGCTTGAACGGGAGCTGCGGCGTCGCACCGAGCAGGGCGATTCGGCCCATAGTCTGCGCGCCGACGCCAGCGGCAAGATGCTGCTGGCGCGCTTCCTGCCCGCTGGCGAAGCCAACGAAACCCTGGTTTATCTCGAAGACTTCGACCGCATCCACAACCAGATCCAACAGGCCAAGCTGGCGGCGCTCGGACGCCTGACGGCGAGTATCGCCCACGAGATCCGCAACCCGTTGGCCTCCGTCTATCAGGCGGCCGAGTTGCTGCTCGACGAAAAACGGAGCGAAATGCAGGCCCGTCTGATCCGCATCATCGGCAACAACGCCCAGCGTATCGACCGTCTCGTCGCCGATGTGCTGGCTCTCGGGCGGCGCGACGAGGCGCTGCCGGAAGCGCTGCCGCTGGAGAGTTTCGTCGGGGAGTTTCTGGACGAGTTTGCGCTGACTGACGGATTGGGGAATCCGGGCGTGGTGGTCAACAGGGTGCCGCCCGGCCTCGAGATGGCTATGGATCGCACCCATCTGCGGCAAATTTTGTGGAATCTGGTCGGCAATGCCCGTCGGCATTGCAGCGGCGGGCCGGGTGCGGTAAAAATCGATGCTGCACTGCGCGATGACGGTCGGGTAGCGCTGGATGTGTCCGATGACGGGCCGGGAATTCCGGAGGGTCTGCGGACCCAGGTTTTTGAACCCTTCTTTACCACCCACTCGAAAGGAACCGGTCTTGGGCTTTATATTTCCCGCGAGTTGGCCGAGGCCAACGGTGCGGTGCTCGAACTGTGCGCGACGGCGTCGCCCGGTTTGCCTGGAGCCCATTTCCGACTCATCGGACGCGTCAAACCATGACCCAGATTGAAAGGCGGGCTCGCTCCAGCGGCCCAGACGTGCTCATCGTCGACGACGAAGACGATATCCGCGAACTGCTCGAATTGACGCTCCTGCGCCTGGGCCTGGCCAGCGACGGTGCGGCGACCCTTGCGGAGGCCCGCCAGTTGCTCGGCGAGAGACGTTACCGCCTGTGCCTGACCGACATGCGGCTGCCCGATGGCGACGGCTTGGAACTGGTGCGCTACATCTCCGAAAACGTGCGCGATCTGCCGGTCGCGGTGATCACGGCCTTTGGCAGCATGGACAACGCGGTGACCGCGCTCAAGGCCGGGGCCTTCGATTACCTTTCCAAGCCGGTTTCCATCGAACAACTGCGGGCATTGGTGAAGTCGGTGTTTTCGGTGAATGCGAAGGACGACGAGGACCGCGGCGGCAAGGACAACTCCAGCCTGACCGGCGAATCCCCGGCCATGCAGCAAGTTCGTTTGCTGATCGGAAAACTGGCCCGCAGTCAGGCGCCCGTGTTCATTTCCGGCGAGTCGGGCAGTGGCAAGGAGCGGGCGGCGCGGATGATCCACGATCTCGGTCCCCGGGCCGCGGCGCCCTTCGTTGCGGTCAATTGCGGGGCGATTCCCGAAAATCTGATGGAGAGCGAGTTCTTCGGCGCAAAGAAAGGGGCTTTCACGGGCGCCGATTGCGACCGGCAGGGTTTTTTCCAGGCAGCCCACGGCGGTACGCTGTTTCTCGACGAGGTGGGCGATTTGCCGCTGCCGATGCAGGTGAAGCTGCTGCGGGTCATCCAGGAGAAGAAGTTCCGCCGCCTTGGCGACACCGTGGAAACGGCGGTGGACGTGCGCATCCTCAGCGCCACCCACCAGAACCTGAAGGCGATGGTCGACGCAGCCCGTTTTCGCCAGGATCTGTTCTACCGCCTCAATGTCATCGAATTGCGCATGCCGGCTTTGCGGGAGCGCAGCGAGGACATTCCCCAGTTGGCCGAAATCCTGCTGGCGCGGCTGGCGGAGTCGTCCGGTCTGCCGGCGGCGCATCTGAGCGCCAGTGCGTTGAAGGCGCTCAAGGCCTATGCTTTTCCTGGAAACGTGCGCGAGCTTGAGAACATTCTCGAGCGGGCGCTGGCACTGTCGAGCGGTAATGCGATCGAGGCCGAGGATCTGCTCCTCAACCCGGACGACATGGGCGAGGCCAACCTGTCGGCACCCGCTACGCCGGGCAAGGCCGACCTGCAGGACTATCTCGACGAGGTGGAGCGCCACGTGATCGCGGACGCGCTTGAGAAAGCCGGCGGCAACCGCACCGCGGCGGCGCGTGCGCTGGGGGTGACTTTCCGCTCCCTGCGCTACCGCTTGGAGCGCCTGGGGATCAAGGAGCCGACGCGGGATTGAGGGGGATTGCCGCCGGATATGACCCGGCGATTTCGGCCTGGCGGCGGGCTTCGTCTTCGAGCAGTGCGCCGATTTCATCCGCCGGCATCGGTCGTGCAAACAGGAAGCCTTGCATGATCCGGCATTGACGTTCGAGCAGGAAATCCCGCTGGGCTTCGTTTTCCACGCCTTCGGCAACCACCGCGAGGCCGAGGTCGCGGGCGATGGACAAGGTTGCGGCGGCAATCGCGGCGTCCTCGGTGTCGCCGGGCAGGTCGCGGACGAACGAGCGGTCGATTTTAAGGTGCGTGAGGGGCAGACGCTTCAGGTATGAAAGGCTGGAGTAGCCGGTGCCGAAGTCGTCGAGGGCGAGGCCGACGCCCATGTTGCGCAGGCTGACAAGCTGTGTCTCCGTTTCGGGGCTCGGTTGCATCAGCGCACTCTCGGTCAGTTCCAGTTCCAGGTACTCGGGGCTCGCACTGCTTTCGGCGATGATCTCGCGTACCCGTTCAAGGAAGCCCTGCTTGCGGAACTGCAGGGCCGAGATGTTGATTGCGACGCGCAGCGGTGGATGCCCCGCGGCTCGCCAGGCGGCCTGCTGGCGGCAGGCCTCGCGCAGCACCCAGTCGCCGATGGCATGGATGGTGCCGCTCTCTTCGGCAACCGGAATGAACTCGGCCGGCGAGATGCTGCCGCGCTCCGGATGATGCCAGCGGACCAGTGCTTCGACGCCGACCAGGCGTTGAGCCGGCATCTCCCACTGGGCTTGGTATTCGAGCGTCAGTTCGTTGCGCTCGATGGCGCGTCGCAGGGCGTTTTCGAGTTTGAGGCGGGCGTAGGCGCGGCTGTTCATGTCCGGCGTGAAGAAGCGGAAGTCGTTGCGGCCCGCGTTCTTTGCGTCGTACATGGCGGTATCGGCGTGTTTGAGCAGCAGATCGATGTCGGCGCCGTTGCCGGGGTAGAGGGCGATGCCGACGCTGGTGGTGATGATCAGCTCGTGGGTGTCGATCTGGAACGGTGCGGTCAGGCTGGTAATGAGCTTGTCGGCGACGATGGCGGCATCGTGGGGGCGGGTGAGCCGGGGCAGGAGTACGACGAATTCGTCGCCGCCCAGGCGGGCCAGCACGTCTTCGTCGCGCAGACAGCCTGCGAGACGTTTGGCGACGCTCGCCAGGAGACGGTCGCCGGTCGGGTGGCCGAGGGTGTCGTTGATGGTCTTGAAGTTGTCCAGATCGAGAAAGAGCACGCCCAGCCGCAGTTGATGGCGTCGTGCGGCGGCGAGCGCCTGCTCGGCGCGATTGAGCCACAGGCTGCGGTTGGGAAGGCCGGTCAGGGTGTCGTAATGGGCCAGGTAGTGGATATGCGCTTCGGTGGCACGGCTGGCGGTGACGTCCTGCACCGTTCCGCGCAGGATCGGGCCGTCCGGACTGGGAGTGGCTTCGATGGTGAAATGCAGGATCCGGCAGGCATCGCCGGTTGCGGGCAGACGGACGTCGAGGCTCACGCCGTTCTGGCCGTTTTCGACATCCGACAGGGCGCGCTGCAGACGTGCGCGGTCGTCCGGGTGTACGGCCGCGAGCAGTTCGGTCAGATTGCCTTCGTGGGTTGGCGCAATGCCCATGATGCGATACAGCTCGGCTGACCAGTGGCCTTCGCCGGAGGTCGGTTTGGCTTCCCAGCTGCCGAGCCGTGCGATTCGTTCGGCGTGGGTCAGGATGGCCTGTTGGTCGCTTAGGCGCCGGCCGGCCTCTGCCAGTTCGCCCGTCCGCAGCGCGACCAGTTCTTCGATGCGTCGGGCGCGTCCCGTGGTGGCAAGCAGGAAGGCGCCGAGCATGCCGGTCGACAGAAAGCCGATGACGATCAGCGTCCAGGATTCCCAACCGCGGTTGAGGGTGGCGAAAGTGGGATTGGGCACGAAGTTCAACTGCCAGGTACGCCCGGCAAAATCGAAGCTCTCCTGCCAGGGGACGACGCCGGCCGGGCCCGGCCCGCCGGCTGAATCGCAGCTGGCGTGGCCCGCGAGCTGTTTGGTGTCGGTGCTGCTGGGCGTGATGTCGGCCAGGCAGTAGTCGATGCCGGGCATGCCGTTCGCTTCGAGGAGGCCATTGACCGCGTCATCGATGCGCAAGGCTACGAAAACCAGTCCGTCGGGGGCGGCGGAGGTGCCTTTTCCGGGGGGTAGGGTGCGTTGATAGATCACGACCCCAAGCTTGTGTCCGGTTTCCTGGGTGAGTTCAAAGGCTCGGGTTGCGGCGGCCCGGCCATCGGCGATGGTTCTTGCAATGGCCTCGGCGGAATCCGGAACGGACAAGACATTGATGCCGAGAGCCCGGCGGTTGTGTTCGAGGGGCGCGATGTGACGGATCGCGTAGTACTCGGTGCGGCGGGAGAGTGGGACCAACTGGTTGTTCGCATCGCGGTCGACGACCCGGAAGTCGCGGGTTGCCGGTGTGGCGCGGGCATTCTGCTCCAGTTCGGCAAGCCGGTCATGGGGCGTGCGCTGTATCCAGCCGATCGCCTGCAGCCCCCCGAATCGCGACAGCCAGGTGGCGGCGAAGTCCTCGAAGTGGTCGTGATCGAGCGCGGGAGCGGCGACCATGACCCGTTCTGCGGACTGGAGCACGCCGAGGTAGTCGGACAGCCGCGTCCGCACGAGGCTCGCAAGGTGGCTGGCGTCCCGTTCGAAGCGCGACTGGAGGCGTTGCCGCTCCCATTTGCCGACCTGAACTTCCAGTCCGATCAGAAGGATCAGGGCGATCGACATCGGCAAGGCGATCGCCCAGCGGCGCGGCTCCCAGTCATTGCGGGGAATGCCGATGAAGGCGAATGTGAGCGGCGTAGCGATGAGGACGCCCATGGCGTCTCCAGCCCACCAGTTCCACCAACTGAAACTGACTTCGCCGGGCGGAAGGAAGCCGGACAGCGCCAAGGCGCCGACGCCGATGCTGGAGCCGATCAGCCCGCTCATCGGGGCGACCACGAAGAGAAGGCGCAGGATGGCGCCTCCGCTATCGAGTGCATTGGGAAAACCGACCCAGCGGAGCGCCAGGGCGCGGCCGGTCAAGGCCTGCAGCACGGCCCCGACCGCAACGCATCCTGGAATGATCCAATCCCATCCACCGAGGCCGCTGCGCATGACGGCTTCGGCGTTGGTGATCAGCGAGCCGATCAATATTGCCGGCCAGATGCGGGGACCGTAGATCAGCACGCCCGCGAGGGCGATTCCCGCGGCCGGAAAGAGCGGGGCGACGTAACCGGGTGGGATCGCGATGTGCAGGGCGACCAGGCCACAAACGGCGTAGGCGACGGTGATTCCAAGGAGAGTACGGATGCGGAGGGCAGGGTGCATCGCGGGCAGGGAAAGAGCCGGGAACCGGTTTTTTGCAAAATTCGGCCAATTGTATCGCTATGGGACGGGCGCTTATGGCGATTTGGTTGGCGTGCTCGTCTTCATGAGCGGATTGTCATCTTTGGCCGCTCATGTTTGCTGCGGTGCGGTAGTATTCCGTCCCCGTCTCTTTGGCGTGTTTGCGTCGGGAACTACCGGGCGCCGTCGTACCGCCGCGCGGTGATTTTCTTGCTATGGTTTCAAGGACGATTCAGACGACTTTGCAGTGCTGGCGCGGTGTGGCGGTTGCCAGCGATCTGTCGGTCCGATGGGGTATCGATGATGATGAGGTGGGAAATAGTTGTTTGTTCGAATGCTTTGAGCAGGCACTCTGCATTTCGGGAGACGGCCGGTTTGTCAGGCTTTCCGGCCATTAGCCTTCCGGTCGAACTATCAAACTTTGTGGCAGACGCTGCTGGAATTATTTTGCGGCTTAGGACAATATAATATCCGATGCCTACTGTCTTGCAGGCGTCTCGCCCGCCGCGGGAAGTGCTCGGCCCATGTGGCGGCTCAGTTTGCACCCTTCATGTCGCCTGGGTTTTGTTCAAGGCGTGTCGAAGACGGCTCCCTTACGCCGTCCACCGGCTTGTCCGGTGGGGGAGATGTCATTTTCCTTGTGACGGGTATCACGGGCACCGGGAGCCATTGGCGTTATTGTTCGCCCACACGCTTCTTCACGCATTTTGCAAATTGGCGGTGCATAATCGGCGGTTGCCGGCAGTCAGACTCGGCTGAGGATGGCGCGCGGATTTTTGTGGGGCGCACGCGTGGTTCTGCGCTTCGTTGGCGGATCTCATTTGCATGGGCGGTCGTTTCGAAAGATCGACCGAAGCTCGGAATGCTCAAACTTTTCAATCATTACGTACCGTCAAACACGATTCTGCAACTGGTTTTCGATGCAATGTTGCTGTTTGTTGCGGTCGTCGTTGTATTTGTGTTGCAGGCCCGGGTTGACGGGGCGCTTGTGGCCGCGGTGATTCCTTCAGCCTTCGTCTTCGCCGTCGCGATGATGATCCTCAATGGCGCGCTCGGGCTTTATCGTCCGGGCTTCGGCGCCGATTTCCGCCAGACATTGCTGCGCATCGGCATGTCCATCGTACTGAGCGTTCCGGTGGCTTACGGTATATTCCAGGTTTTGCCGTGGGGCCATTTTGCTCACGATGCACTCGAACTGAATGTAATCGCCCTCCTTGGCTTTGTGGTCGCAGTCCGCGGTTTCACTGCCCGGCGTACGGGTGCAGGGGTTTTTGTGAAACGTATCATGGTAATCGGGACGGGGCCGGACGCTGCCGCTGTCGAGCATGCGCTGACCCATCCGGCAAGTTCCAGTCTTCAGGTCGTCGGGTTTTATCCAGCGGTTTCGGGCGACGAAGTTCGGATTGATCCGAAGAAGATCATCCATTTCGACGGGAGCCTGCTTGCTGCGGCACATCACCTTCGCGTGAATGAAATCATCGTCGCGCTCAAGGAGCGGCGCGGTGGCGCTATTCCGCTGCGCGAACTGCTCGATTGCAAGATGGCCGGCATCAAGGTGCTCGATCTGTCGAGTTTCTTCGAGCGGGTTCGCGGCCAAGTCCGTATCGATTCACTGCGGGCGAGTTGGTTGATCTATGGAGAAGGCTTCCGCCAAGGTTGGGGGCGGACTTTGGTCAAGCGCGCCTTCGACATCGTCGTCTCGCTCTTTCTTCTTGCGCTTGCAACGCCTGTGATGCTGCTGGCTGCGCTGATGATCGTAGTGGAAGATGGCGCGCCGGTTTTTTACCGTCAGGAGCGCGTGGGTCTGGGCGGACGTTTGTTCAAGGTCATCAAGTTCCGGAGCATGCGCCGGGATGCGGAGCGCGATGGCAAGCCGCGCTGGGCCAGCGCCAACGACGATCGCGTGACTCGGGTCGGACGTTTCATTCGAAAGGTGCGGATCGATGAGTTGCCGCAACTATTCAACGTCCTCAAGGGTGACATGAGTCTGGTCGGACCGCGTCCCGAGCGCCCCTTCTTCGTCGATCAACTGACCCGCGACATTCCCTTCTATGCGGTACGCCACTGCGTCAAGCCGGGTGTCACGGGCTGGGCTCAGGTTCGTTATCAGTACGGCTCGTCGGTTGACGACGCGATCAACAAACTCCAGTACGATTTGTATTACGTCAAGAACCATACGCTTTTCCTGGATACGGTCGTCCTCTTCGAAACGGTGAGGGTTGTGCTTACCGGTGAGGGCGCACATTAGGTTTCGCAGATGCTCCCTTCCTGAAGGGTTGCCGTCCGGACGCTCCCTAGTTAGGGGGCGTTTGTTTTTCCGTTGAGGTTCGATGGAGTCCATCCTTTCCCAGTTTTCGGCGTGGTGCTACGCCTTCGCCACGGTTCTCCACGGGCTATTCGGGCTTTACCTTGGCGTGGCTTGGCACAAGGGTCGGCAGGGTGTCTTTCTCATTGCCGCGATAGCGAGCAGTGCGCTCTGGGCGGGTGCGAGTTGGGCTTTTGCCGCTACGGGTTGGGTGTGGGTTTTCCATCTAGGCAATCTGCTCGACGTGCTGCGAATGGCGGCTTGGTTCGGGTTTCTGGTGGCGATGCTCACTCAGCCGACCTCCGGCATTGCCGACAACGGGCTGCCGGGCTGGCCCAGGCCGGGGATGCTGGCCGTTGTCTCGCTGGCAGCGCTCGGCGTGGTGTGTCTGACCCTGGGCCTGCCGCTGTACGGAACGCCCTTGCGGACGTGGGCCGCGACGTCGCTGCTGACCTCCGTTTTTGGGCTCGTGCTGCTCGAGCTATTCTATCGTTCGGTCACCGAGCGCTCTCGATGGGGTATCAAGCCGCTTGTCCTGGCGCTTGGCGGCCTGTTTGCGTTCGACGTCTATCTGTACTCCGAGATGCTCCTGTTCAGCCGTATCCATCCGGTGATCTGGGGCGTCCGCGGATTTGCCCATACGCTCGCCTTGCCGTTGGTGGCGGTGTCGGCTTCCCGCAACCCGGAATGGACCTTCCGTGTGTCGGTATCCCGTCACGTGGTATTCCACTCCACGGCGCTGGCCGGGTCCGGCGTGTACCTGCTGATCATTTCGGCTGCCGGCTACTACATGCGCTATTTCGGTGGCGAGTGGGGCGAGGCCTTGCAACTGGCGCTTCTTTTTGGAGGAGTCCTGTTTCTTGGCACGATCGTTGTATCGGGAGCCTCGCGGGCGCGCCTCAAGGTTTTTCTGGCGAAACATTTCTTCGCCTATCGCTACGACTATCGTGCGGAGTGGTTGGGCGTCACTCAGGCGCTGTCCGTTGCTGGCGATGGTCTCAGCCTCGGCGAGTCTGTTGTGAAGGCTTTGGCCGATCTGGTTGAAAGCCCTGGCGGTGGCGTATGGCTGCGCGATTCGAGTGGTTGCTACAACCAGCAGGCGCGTCTCAACATGCCGCACTACGGCCTCCAGGAGCACGAAGGGTCCGATTTCACCCGTTTCATGCTGGAACGTGAATGGATCGTGAACATGCAGGAACTGCGCAGCGGTGTTTCGTCGGGCAACCAGATGCATTTGCCCGATTGGGTTTCCGAGTTGTCGGATATGTGGCTGGTCGTGCCCTTGATTTCATCAGGTGTCCTGGTGGGCTTCGTCGTTCTCCTCACCCCACGCACGCCGGTCGACGTGAACTGGGAGGTGCTCGATCTGCTCAAGATGGCTGGGCGGCAGGCGGCGAGTTACTTCGCCCAGATGCAGGCGGCTGAAGCCTTGCTGGAGGCGCGCAAGTTCGATGCCTTCAACCGCATGTCGGCGTTCGTGGTGCATGATCTGAAAAATCTTGTCGCCCAGATGTCGTTGATGCTGCGCAATGCCGAGCGTCACAAGGACAACCCGGAATTCCAGGCGGACATGCTCGATACCGTTCGGCACGTCGAGGCGCGGATGCGCAGCCTGATGACTCAGTTGATGGAAAAAACCCCCATCAATCAGCGCAAACCCGTCCAACTGAAAGCTTTGCTGGAACATATCGTTCAGTCCAAGAGAATGTTCAATCCTCGCCCAAAACTGATCGAAGGCGCCCCTGAGTTGTCGGTGATCGCCCATTCCGAAAGGCTTGAGCGCATCCTCGGGCATATCGTGCAAAATGCCCTGGACGCTACTTCCGAGCATGGTAGTGTGTCGGTGGAGCTATCCCAGGAGCGTAATCAGGCATGCATCGTGATTCGCGACACCGGATCGGGGATGTCGACCGCATTCATGCGGGATCAGCTTTTCAAACCCTTTCAGACAACCAAGGCGACCGGGATGGGGATTGGTGCCTATGAGGCTCACCAGTATGTCAGCGAGTTGGGGGGCAGCATGGAGGTGCAGAGCGAAGTGGGTGTCGGCAGCCGCTTCGAGATCCGCCTGCCTCTTGCCGCGGATGCACAGAATGCGGGTAACAAAGCGGTAGCAGACTAGGTATATGACTGATAAACGCAGGACTTTGCTGATTGTCGAGGATGATCCGGCACTGCAGAAGCAGATGCGCTGGGCTTTCGATCAGTTTGAAACGGTAGTGGCCAACAATCGGGACGAAGCCATCGCACAGTTGCGTCGGCATGAGCCGGCTATCGTGACGATGGATCTGGGCTTGCCGCCGGCTCCCGACGATGTCACAGAAGGTTTCCGGCTGCTGGGGGAGATTCTGGCCCTTGCGCCGGACACCAAGGTCGTCGTGCTGACCGGTCAGCACGATCGCGAAAACGCCGTGCGGGCGGTGGGAATGGGCGCTTACGACTTCTTCGCCAAGCCTTTTGAGCCCGAGTTGCTGGCCTTGACGCTTGACCGCGCTTTGCGTCTTTACGATCTTCAACAGGACAACCGACGTCTGAAGGTGCAGCAGGGCAGTGCCTTGTCCGGCGTCATTACCCGCGATGCGGGGATGTTGAAGGTGTGTCGCCTCATCGAAAAGGTCGCGTCGGCCAACGTGACAGTCATGCTCCTCGGCGAAAGCGGCACCGGCAAAGAGGTGCTGGCACGTGGTTTGCACGAGCTTTCGCCACGTCGCAACGAGCGCTTCGTGGCCATCAACTGTGCCGCAATTCCTGAGAATCTCCTCGAAAGCGAACTCTTCGGCTATGAAAAGGGCGCGTTTACCGGTGCGGTCAAGCAGACCCTCGGCAAGATCGAGGTGGCTCACAAGGGCACGCTCTTTCTCGATGAAATCGGCGATCTGCCGATGCCGCTGCAAGCCAAGCTGCTGCGTTTTCTGCAGGAGCGGGTCATCGAGCGGATCGGCGGGCGCGAAGAGATTCCCGTCGATGTGCGGATCGTTTGCGCCACCCACCAGGACGTAAAGGGTTTGATCCAGGCGGGACGTTTCCGGGAAGACCTTTATTATCGCCTCGCCGAGATCGTCGTCGACATCCCCGCGCTGCGGTATCGCGATGGCGATGCGGTGCTTCTTGCCCATGCTTTCGTTCAGCGTTTTGCCGGCGATCACGGTCGGGGCTCCATGAGTTTGACCGACGACGCGGTGCAGAGCATCGAGTTGCACCGCTGGCCAGGCAATATCCGTGAGCTGGAAAACGCCATCAAGCGAGCGGTCATCATGGCCGACGGCAATTGCATTTCGGCAGACGATATCGGCCTTGACGTCAATCCCGACGAAGAACTCGAGGCTTTGAATCTGCGTGTCGTGCGCGAAGAGGCCGAGCGGCGTGCCGTGGTGCGCGTCATTGCACGGGTAAATGGCAACGTTGCCCGCGCGGCCGAGGTGCTCGGGATCAGCCGGCCGACCCTTTACGACCTGATGAATCGTTTCGGAATCAAGAAAGAGACTTCAACGTGACCCAGAAAATCATGCAGATGTGTGCTCAGACCAAACGTAGCAAAGTCCGGAATGTTGCCGTCAGCGCACTTTGCGCTTTGCTCCTTGCCGCATGCGGCGAAAGCCCGGAGTCGATGGTCGCATCCGCCAAGCAATACATCGCCAAGAACGACAGCAATGCGGCGACCATCCAGCTCAAGAACGCGCTCCAGAAAAAGCCGGATGATGCCGAGGCCCGTTTTCTGTTGGGCAAACTCTATGCGGCCCAGGGCGATTATCTCGGCGCGCAGAAGGAACTGACTCGTGCGCTCGATGCGGGGTATTCCGCCGATGAGGTCGTTCCCTTGCTGGCCAAGGTTTTGCTTCAGTCCGGCCAGGGTGAAAAGATCGCCACCGACTTGGCTAACCGCCAACTCAGTCAGCCCGAGACCAGGGCTGCGCTGCTGGCTACCCAGGGTCTCTATCAGTTGGGGCAGGGCAAGCGTGACGATGCCGTGGCGCTCTTGAACTCCGCCTTGAAAGAGTCTCCCGGCTACCCGCTCGCAAAGGTCGGTTTGGCCCGTCTGCGCGCACTCGACCGCGATTTTGCGGGCGCGTTGGCCGATCTTGACGGAATTCTCAAGGATTCCCCGAAGCTTGCGGAGGCGCTTTCGCTGCGTGCCGATCTGCTGGCCGCCCTGAACCGGCCCGACGAAGCTGTTTCGGCCTATGAGGCTGTGATTGTCGAAAGGCCCACGGACGTCGGAGCTCACCAGGCGCTTGTGTCGCTGCTGCTGCAGCAGGGCAAACTGGATGTCGCGCAAAACAAAATCAACGAAATGCGCAAGGCTCTTGGGGCACATCCGTTGGCGGTGTACCTGCAGGCTTACCTCAACGCGCGTAACGGCAAGGCCGCAGAGGCCTACGATCAGATTCAGCAGGTGCTGCGCAGCGCTCCGGAGTACATGCCGGCGCAGTTGCTTGCCGCGTCTCTGCAACTCCAGCGTCAGGATTATGTCCAGGCGCAGGAGAATCTCCAGAAGGTGATTGCGCGGGCACCCAACATGCAGTTGGCCCATCGCCTGCTGGTTGCTTCGTACATCGGGATGCGCGAACCGGGTCGTGCGCTCGAAAGCCTGCAGCCGCTGCTGAAGAACAAGGTCGACGATGTCGCTTTGCTGAATCTGGCTGGCCAGGTCTATGCGATGAACGGCGACTTTGCCCGTTCCGAGGAGTATTTCGGGCGTGCGAGTGCCGCCGATCCCAAGAACGCGCAGTACCGCACTCGTCTCGGTGTGTCGAGGCTGGTCGGTGGAGAGACCGATCAGGCGTTCCATGATCTCGAGGCCGCTTCTGCACTCGATGCCGACAACATCCAGGCCGACATCACACTGATCGTGGCGCACTTGCGTCGCAACGAAATCGCCAAGGCGGTCGCTGCGGTCGGCATTCTCGAAAAGAAGAAGCCGAACGATCCCATCACCTACAACATGAAGGGTGGTGTTCTCCTTGCCAGCAAGGATATGGCCGGTGCGCGCAAGGCTTTCGAGAAGGCTCTGGAGATCAAACCGGACTTCCTGCCGGCCTTGAGCAATCTGGCCCGCCTCGACATTGCAGATAAAAAGATCGACGTGGCGCGCAAGCGTTACGACGATTTCATCGCCAAGAACCCCAAATCGAGTCTTGCCTACTTGCAGGGTGCGGAGCTTCTCGCTGTGACGGGAGGAAAGGCCAAGGATATTCAGGCCATGCTTGAAAAGGGGCTGGCAGCCGTCCCGACCGCAATGCCGATCAGAAGTGCGCTCGTCCGCCTTCTGGTGCAGAGCGGCGACACGAAGCGTGCGCTGACGCTCGCCCAGGAGGCATCGGCTGCTGCGCCGGACGATCCGGCTGTGCTTGATCTATTGGGCCGGGCCCAGGTTGCCGCCGGCGAAAATCAGCAGGCGCTCAGCACCTACGGCAAGCTGGCTTCTCGGACTCCCAATTCGCCTGCGCCCTTGATTGCGATGGCTGATCTGCAAATGGCCGGCAAGGATTCCACTGCGGCCGAGCAGAGCTTGCGCAAGGCTCTGGGCGTCAAGGCGGATGCCGTTGAGGCTCAGCAGCGCCTCATTGCGCTGTTGGTCAACGACAAGCGTGGAGATGCGGCAATAAGCGTTGCCAAGGACATTCAAAAACAGCGTAAGGATGCGGCGGTCGGTTTCATCCTTGAAGGCGAGATACTGGCGGCCACGGGCAAGAAGACCGAGGCGGTCGAAGCCTACGGCGAGGCGTACAAACGCGACAAGAGTGCGCAGTCGCTCATCCGGCTACATGCAGCGCGTTTGGCGGCAGGTCAGGTACCGGAGGCGTCCAAGCTGGCCACCGAATGGGTCAAGGCAAACCCGAAGGACTTGGTTGTCCGCTCCTATCTTGCGGAACGCAGCCTTAACGAGCGGAAGTTTGACCTTGCGGTGCAACAGTATCGGCAGATGGTTGAACTTGCGCCGAAGAACCCGATGGTGCTCAACAACCTCGCCTGGGCGCTCGGCAAAATCAACGACAAGAGTGCCATCGGTATCGCGGAGCAGGCGGTTGCGCTGGCGCCGAACAGTCCGATCGTGCTCGACACGCTGGGCGTGTTGTATCTCGAAAACGGCGATGTCGCAAAGGCACTGGAATATCTCAAGAAGGCCGTCAGCCTCGGACCGAAGGTGCCGCAGTTGCATCTGAGTCTGGCGCGTGCCCTCATCAAGAGCGGCGACAAGGCCGGTGCCCGCAAGGAGCTGGATGAGGCGCAGCAAGGTGTGCCAGAAAAGACGCCGCTCCGCGTCGAGATAGACAAGCTTCGTGCGACGCTCTGATAGCGCTATTTTTTAAGAATCGAAATTAGGAACGAGCAAATGACGACCATCGCAGTAATCGGCCTCGGCTACGTAGGCCTGCCTCTCGCCGTCGAGTTCGGCAAAAAGATGAAGACCGTCGGTTTCGACCTCCATCAGGAAAAGGTCGACGCCTACGCCCGCCATGTGGACCCGACCGGCGAGGTGAACTCCGAAGACCTCAAGGCCGCCGTACACCTCACCTGCAGCACCGATCCGAAGATCATCTCCGAAGCCGACTTCATCATCGTGGCGGTGCCTACCCCGGTCGACGAAGCCCACCAGCCGGATTTCACGCCGCTGGTCAAATCGTCCGAGAGCGTCGGCAAGTACATGAAGAAGGGCGCCATCGTGGTGTACGAATCCACC
>CALMXT010000155.1 GCA_937871125.1 uncultured Zoogloea sp.
GCTGCACTGTCGATCAGGCCCGCGAAGCGGGCGGACGAGTACACCGAGAAGACGTAGCGTTGGGGAATGCCGAGGCGGAAGGCGATCTCCACCGGGCTGGCCCAGGTACGTACCCACAATGCAGAGATACGTAGTGCGTGGGGCGACATGAACACTTGGGTGAAATTGGGCCAGGCACGCAGCCGCACGGGTTTGTAGGGGTCGGTGCCTTCCGGGAGGCGGCCGCGGGCAGCCCAGGCGGCAACGTTCCAGAGGAAGTCTTCCGCCGCACTGACGGTTTCACTTCCGTTGACATAGCCAAGGGTCGAGGTGCCGATCAGTCGCGCGGTGCTGTGGGGCAATTGGGCCATCGACAAGGGACGCAACTGGTTGTTGCGAAAATCGGTGATGCAGGCCGGTTCGGGCAGCGGGCGGATCGCGATCAGCCGGGGAAGCCCGGCGATGAGATAGGGGCGTCCGCTGCTGCGGGCGTGTTCGATGGCGCGGTGCAGGTGGCCGATGAGGTATTCGTCAGGATTGAAGAACAGTTTGTCGGGCAGGGGGTAGGACGGCTTGGGCGGCAGGTCGTCCATCGCGCCGCATAGATCGCGCTCGTCTTCGGTCTGCAGGCCGTGCCCGAGAGAGGGCGGTATTTCGGCTGGCGCAGCCTCTGCGGGCAATGGCGGCGGGGTTGGCGTCAGCCGGCGGAGTGGCGGTGCGGCGATGATTCGCGCGCTGTCGGCGGCGGCCTTGGCGAGAATGGCGGGCAGGGCTTCCAGATTGAGCGGTTTGCCGAGAATCACCCGGTTGGGGAAACGCGCGGCGTGGTCTTTGGGGTGAAAGGCGTAACAGACAACGCCAGTGCGCGGGTGCGGCACCAGTTTTTCGAAGGCCGCTTCTACGCCGGGGCGGTCGCAATCGATGAGCACAACGCCGGCGTCGTCGAGATTGGCCGTCAGGCGCACGGTGTGCTTCCAGTGTCGTTCGACGGAGAGCCCGATCAGTCGCGCGTCCATGCTGCCTACATGTAGCAGGAACAACGCGGTGAGGGGATGGCCCGGGAGGATGGTATGGCGACTCATGACGGGCTTATAAGGGGCGAGGCATCGAACTGAGAGCGATGGGTGCGCAATCAGTGCGCAGGAGCGGCCGGCGCGGTTGCAGGCTTCAGGAAAACTCTGGTGCCTTCCACCGGCCGGGCCAGCGCGACGCCGGGCAGGGCGATGCGCGGGTCGTGGCGGTCGATGCCGTCGGCAAGCCGGGCGGCGAGGTAGAGCCCCAGGTGACGGTCTTCCAGTGCGTTGTAGTGGTTGCGCAGCATCCGCGTGCGTAGTTCGACGCCGCAACGGCCGAGAACGATCCATAGGTCGATGACCGCTGCGGCCGTGGCCGCGTCGTCGCCGAGCGCGTTCCAGAGGGAAATGCGCTGGACGTGCAGGTGCAGATTGCTTGGATTGCGACCGATCTCGCCGGCCAGCAAGGCGCCCGTTGCGGGGGAGCGCCAGCGGGACGCGATGCCGAGAGTGCGAACGGGGAGCCCAAATACGGCCGGTGGTGCGGGGCGGCGGATACGCTTTGGTTGTGCCGGGTCGGTGACGAAGAGCTTCACTGGGTCAGGGTGGAAATGATGTCGATCATGAACTCGACGTCTTCTTGGTGAACGGCCTGCCAGCGATGAGCGCCAAGGGCTTCGAGAATGCCGCGGCCTTTTTCGGTTTCGTGCATCCCGGTGAGAAGGGCGGCGATCTCCTCGGCCCGTTCGTGGAGTGCCGGACCGACGAGGAAGACATGATGGATTACATGCAACTGGCTGGTGACGAGTATCCGCAAATCGCGTTTGACGAGTGAGGATAGCGCCTCGAAGGCTTCGACGGGAAGAAAGCCGACATCGGCTTCGCCGCGCATGATCGCCCGGGCCACCTGGATGTAGGTTTCGCGCCGGAGTTCTACGGTGTTGTCGGTGCCGAGGTTGGCGGGCTCCAGCAGGATGCGCCCGACGGTATTGACGCAGGGGTCTTCGCTGCACGCCACGCGCGTGCCGGGCTTGAGATCGGGAATCTCGTTTGCCGGGTGATCCGCAGCCGTGACGATGACCATCTCGTCCGGCTGTCCTTCGGGTCGGGCAATGGCCTGGAAGCCCTTTTCACGCACCAGCAGGGAGGCGTCGAAGGGGTTGGCGTAGATCAGGTCCACCTTGCCGGCCGCGATGGCGGCCCGCTGGGCACCGAAACTGTCGTAAAGCTCCAAGTGGATGGGCAGGTTGAGCGCGCGTTGCAGCCAGGTATTGAAGATGTACCAGTCGGTAATGCGCTCGTTCGGAAAGCTTGGGCTTACCGTGAGATTGATGGTCATGATCAGCTCAGACTCCGGTACTGCTCTTCTGCGGAAGCGACATTCTCGCGGGACGGCTCGCGTCGCACGGATGTGTAGCCAACGATGTTGCCGTTGCGGACATTGGGAACGACCGTCGCGTAGACCCAATAGTGTCCGCCGTCCTTGCGTAGATTTTTGACGTAGCCATTCCACTGGCGCCCGGCCTTGACGGTTTCCCAAAGATCGCGGAAGGCGGCGGCGGGCATGTCCGGGTGCCGCAGGAGGCAGTGCGGCTGGCCGATGATCTCGGCCTCGGTGTAGCCGGACATATCCACGAAAGACTGATTGCATTCGGTGATGATCCCGGCAGTATCTGTTCGTGAAACGATCAGTTTGCCGTGGGGGTAGGGTGTTTCGACCCCGGTGACAAAGACCCGCCGCTGGGTACCATCGGCGTAGGTCTGCGTGTATTCGGTGGCTTCGCCCGGAATTTGGGCGCGATCCATGTCCTTCACAGCAGCGTCCTTCGTATTAGCCGAGAATCCTGCCGATGGCGTCCGCTGCGCGGCGGACGTCGAGGAAAACGAGACCGAGCTTGGCATTCGGTTTGGCCATGACGGTGAGCACTGCGTCGGCGCCGGCTTGAACCATCAGCACGTAGCCCTTTTCGCCCTTGATCAGAACTTGGTCGAGGGTTCCGCGAGCGAGTTCGCGGGCGGTGCGATCGCCGAGGGAGAGCATCGCCGCGCTCATGGCGCCGACACGGTCTTCATCCACAGTGTTGGGGAGCAGGGCAGCCATCATCAGGCCGTCGGATGAAATGATGGCAGAGGCTTCGATGTCCGCGGAGGTGCCGTTCAGGTCGTTGAGAACCGTTTGGAGCATGTTTGAGCGCATCGTTCAGTACCTTGATAAAGATGAGTTGAGGTGTTGGGTAAGGCTTCGAAGCGAGCCTGCTAAGCGTCTTGGCCTGCTTTGCAGGGTATCGGTTCGTTTATGACAATATTTTCGAGTTGTCATTATTTCACACTTCGCTCGGTAAATTTTCCGTGCGGCGCCCGGCCGGTGTGACGTTGTTATCGGGCGAGAGTGTGTCGCGGGTTAAAATCCTGCTCTGATCGTCCCTTGAAGGCTGGAGTTTTACGATGAATTTCGATAAGGAAGTGGATGCCCGCGGCTTGAATTGTCCGCTGCCCATTTTGCGTGCAAAGAAGGGATTGGCGGAGATGCAGGCCGGGCAAGTGCTGCGTATTGTTGCGACCGATCCCGGTTCGGTAAAGGATTTTGCGGCGTTTGCCAGGCAGACCGGCAACGAGCTGCTGGAGCAGCACGAACTGCCGGACAAAGCTTATGAGTTCTTCCTGCGGCGTAAGTGAGCTGCCGAAGCGCCTCAGCAAAAAGGGCCACGCATTGCGTGGCCCTTTTTGTCGGTTGCGCCGTCGCGCTTAGGCGGCGGGCAGTTTGCTGAGTTGCTGTTTGAGCTTGTCGACGGTGGCGCTGAAATTGGCGAGGCGGTCTTTCTCCTGGGCCACGACGGCTGCTGGCGCGCGGGCTACGAAGCTTTCGTTTCCAAGCTTGGCGCGGGCCTTGACGATCTCGCCTTCGAGGCGGGCGATTTCCTTCGACAGGCGCTCACGCTCGGCGGCAATGTCGATCTCAACCTTCAGCATCAGGCGCTGGTCGCCGACGATGGCTACTGGGGCGAGTTCGTCGCCGCCGATCTCGTCGACCACCTGCACTTCCGACAGCTTGGCGAGGCCGGCGATGTAGGGCGCGAACTTGCGCAGGCGATCGCCGTTGCCACTGGCCACCAGCGGCATGCGCTGGGCCGGGGAGATGTTCATCTCGCCCCGCAGGTTGCGGCAGGCGTAGATCAGCGCCTTGAGTTCGGTGACGTCGGCTTCGCTCTTCTCGTCGCAGCGGCCCAGATCGGCTTGCGGGTAACGGGCCAGGCACAGGCTGGCCACGTCTTTGCGGCCGGCCAGAGGGGCGACGGTTTGCCACAGCTCTTCGGTGACGAAGGGGATCAGCGGGTGGGCGAGACGCAGGATGGTCTCGAGCACCCGGATCAGGGTGCGGCGGGTGCCCTTCTGCTGGGCTTCGTTGCCGGTGTTGATCTGGACCTTGGCGAGTTCGAGATACCAGTCGCAGTACTCGTCCCAGACGAATTCATAGATCGTCTTGGAGATGAGATCGAAGCGGTAGTCGGCGAAGTGTTGTTCGACTTCCTTTTCGACGCGCTGCAGGCGGCTGACGATCCAGCGGTCGGCAAACGAGAACTCCAGCGGGCCGTTGCCGCCGCAACTGGGGCCGTCCTGCTTGTGCTCGAGGCCCAGGTCGTGGCCCTGGACGTTCATCAGCACGAAGCGGGTGGCGTTCCACAGCTTGTTGCAGAAGTTGCGGTAGCCCTCGCAGCGGCTCATGTCGAACTTGATGTCGCGGCCCGGGCTGGCGAGGCTGGCGAAGGTGAAGCGCAGGGCGTCGGTGCCGAAGGCGGGGATGCCGTCGGGGAATTCCTTGCGGGTCTTCTTCTCGATGCTGGCGGCCTGCTTGGGGTTCATCAGGCCGGTGGTGCGCTTGGCGACCAGCGCGTCCACGCCGATGCCGTCGATGAGGTCGATCGGGTCGAGCACGTTGCCCTTCGACTTGGACATCTT
>CALMXT010000156.1 GCA_937871125.1 uncultured Zoogloea sp.
CGCATCGAGGCGGCTCAGCTGCTCGGAATCGGCCGCAACACCATCACCCGCAAGATTCAGGAACTCGGTCTCGACGACCCCGATCCCGCCTGACGAGGCGGACCAGCCGACCGCAACCGCCAATCTCGCAACCGGTCCCGTCGCTGCATTCGTGTAAGGCGGGGAAGTCGTCGCGAGTGTGGCGCGCCCGGCGTGGTCCCGTCGCGCCTTTCGGTTTAGTGGTTTATGGGCGGCGGCGGTTCCTCCCGGTGCGTGTCTTCGGCCATAATCACCGATTCGTTTCAACCAGTCGGGTATTGATTCTTGGACCGTTCCGATTTTGAAGCTCTCGATGCGGGGGCGGTGGTGGCTGCGCTGGAGGGGCGGGCCGGTGGCTTCGCGCTGGAGATTGTGCCGGAGTGCGATTCCACAAGTAGTCGCCTGCTTGAAACATTGCCGCCGGACGACGGGCGCATCCACGTGCTGGCGGCAGATCGGCAGACCGCCGGCCGCGGGCGGCGTGGCCGGATGTGGCAGTCGTGGCCGGGCGCCGGGCTGACCTTTTCGGCTTTGTGGCGCTTTGCGCCAAGTTCGCTGGTGCCGGCCGGATTGTCCTTGGTCGTCGGGTTGGCGGTGGCGCGGACCCTCGAAGATCTGGGCGTCGAAGGTGTGCAGCTCAAGTGGCCGAACGACGTGCTGATCCACGGCAAGAAGATCGCAGGGATTCTCGTCGAACTGAACTCCGGCCGCGGGCGGGCGCCGGCGGCGGTCATCGGCATCGGCATCAACCTGAATCTGCCGACCGGAGCGACGGTGGACTACGCGACCGGCGTCACCGATCTCGCCAGCTGTCTGGCTGCGCCGCCGGGGCCGAACCGTCTGCTGGCGCAGGTTTTGGTTCAACTCCAGACATTGCTGGATGTCTACGTCGTGGCGGGCTTTGGCGCCCTGCGCGGTGCCTGGCTGCAACGCAATGCCTTTGCCGATCTGCCGGTGCGCATCGTCGGCGAGGCGCTTGAGCTGGCCGGCACCTGCGCCGGCGTCGATGAAGATGGTGCGTTGCTGCTGCTCACGTCGGCCGGGATGCAGCGCGTGCTGTCCGGCGAGGTTTCCCTGAGGCTGGCCTGATGGATCTGCTGCTCGATGTGGGCAACACGCGTCTGAAGTGGGGGCTGCACGATGCCGACGGCTGGCAAGGTCAGGGGGCGGTGTTGCTCTCCGCACTGGACGGCTTTGTCGATGTGCTGGCCGGTTTCGGGCCGCTGCGCCGCGTGCTCGGCGCCAACGTGGCCGGCGCGACGGTAGGCGGGCGTCTTACCGCCTTTCTGGCGGCGCGGGGGCTGACCGCTGAGTGGATCAGGCCGCAGTCCGAAGGCTTCGGCGTGCGCAACGCCTATCTCGACCCTGCGCGTCTCGGTGCCGATCGTTGGGCGGCGCTGGTCGGCGCCCGTGCGCTGCACGGCGCAGCGGCATTGGTGGTGACTTCGGGCACGGCGACGACCGCCGATGTGCTCGATGGCGACGGGGTCTTCCAGGGCGGGGTGATTCTGCCCGGCCTCGACCTGATGCGCATGTCCCTGGCCCGCGATACGGCCCAGTTGCCCTATATCGATGGCCGCTTCGAAGCCACGCCGCGGCGCACCGCCGATGCCATCGTCACCGGCTGCCTGCACGCACAACTCGGCGCCATCGAACGCATGTTCCGGCTGGTGGCGCATGAGCCCGGTGCGCTGTGTCTGCTCAACGGCGGCGCGGCCGCCAGTCTTGCTCCGCGGCTCGAATGTCCGCTGATGGTTGTCGACAACCTGGTGCTGGAGGGGATCGCCCATATGCTGGGCAATGTGTAACGCGGCGTTTCTCCATGCCTCGCGGGGGGTTGGTGCCTTTTCCCCTTGATCGTGATCGGTTAGTCTTGCGGTCATGGCATCTTTACGTGTAGCAGTTCTCGTTCTGGTTCTCGCTAACCTTCTGGCGTTGGCCATCTGGAAGGGCTGGCTCGGCGGCGGCGTTTCGCACGGAGAGCCGGAGCGGCTGAGCAACCAGCTCAACCCGGAGAAAATCCACCTCGTGCCCGATTTGCCACCCCCGGCCGAGCGTGCTGCGGCAGCGCGCGTCCCGGCGGCTCCGGCGCCCGTGCCAGCGCCTGTTCCCGCGCCGGCTGCGCCCGAAGTGGCGCCTCCGGCCTGCGTGGCTTTCGGCGGGCTCAGTTCGGAGCAGGCTGCCCAGTTGTCCGCTCGTATCACCAAGGCCGGGGCGGGTTTCAAGATTGCCGAAAGCCGTGTTGGCGCGCCGTCGTCCTGGTGGGTTCATGTGGCTTCTCAGGGCAGCAAGGAAGCCGCCGAGCGCAAGGCCGCCGAATTGCGCGACCTCGGTGTCGGGGAGTTGTTCATCGTTCAGGATGCCGGTGCGAACCAGTACGCGATATCCCTTGGCCTTTTCAAGAGCGAAGTCTCCGCCAAACGTCATCTCGCGATGCTGCGCGACAAGGGTGTGCGCAGCGCCCAGATCGCCACCCGCGGTTCGGGGGCGGTGCGAATCGAGGTGCGGGGGCCGAGCGACAGCCTGGCATCCGTTGCCAGCGACCTTTCCGAACATCTGAGCGGCGCGAGCCGGCTCGAATGCGCACCATGACATCTTCCAAAATCCGCGCACCCTTCGTCGTCGGTCTGACCGGCGGTATCGGCAGTGGCAAGAGCGCCGCCGCCGACCTGTTTGCCGAACTGGGTGCAGCGCTCGTCGATACCGACCGGATCGCTCACCAGCTCACCGCGCCCGGCGGTGCGGCGATGGCGCCGATCGAAGCCGCCTTCGGTGCCGGCGTGGTTGCCGCCGACGGCTCCCTCAATCGTCCGGCCATGCGTGCGCTGGCTTTCGAAGACCCGGAGGCCCGCAAGCGCCTCGAGGCCATTTTGCATCCGATGATCCGCGACGAAAGTCTGCGCCTTTGTCTGGCGGCGGACGCACCCTATGTGCTGTTGGTGGTCCCGCTGCTGGTCGAGTCCGGCACTTACCGCGAACGGGTGGCCCGCCTGTGCGTGGTCGATTGTCCGGAGGATGTCCAGGTAGCGCGGGTCATGCAGCGTAGCGGACTGGACGCAACCCAGGTGCGCGCGATCATGGCGGCCCAGGCCAGCCGCGGGATGCGTCTGGCGGCGGCCGACGATGTGGTGGACAACGGCGGCAGCCACGCGCAGTTGCGCGAGCAGGTCGAATGTCTACACCGTACTTATCTGGCTCTCGCGGAGCGGGCGAGGCTTGCGCACGGGGTGTGATATGATTCGCGCCGGTCAGACCGACACATTCCCATTCCCTCTTCAGGCGCGCGCGTGATCACCTACGAATATCCGCTCAACGAGAGGATCCGCACGCTCCTGAGGCTGGAAGACCTTTTCGAGAAGGTCATGCATTTTGTCCGGGCGGAAGGCTCCCTCGAACACCATGTCGCGCTCATCACCTTGTTCGAAATCCTCGAGGTTGCGAGTCGAGCCGATCTGAAGGTCGACCTTGTCCAGGAGCTCGAACGTCAGCGTCAGATCCTGCTGTCCTTCCGCAACAATCCCCAGATTTCCGAAGAAGCGCTCTCCGGTGCCCTCTACGAGATCGAGCAGGCATCGGCCTCGCTCCTCGCGATGGCGGGCAAGACGGGCCAGTATTTGCGCGAGAACGAATGGTTGATGAACATCCGCAGCCGCGCGGCGATTCCCGGTGGCGCCTGCGAGTTCGATCTGCC
>CALMXT010000157.1 GCA_937871125.1 uncultured Zoogloea sp.
TGCGCACCGAGATGTTGTAGTCCTGCACGGCCTTGATGTAGCGGTTGCGGGCCACCGTGATGCGGTTCTCGGTGCCTTCGAGCTGGGCCTGGAGGTCGCGGAAATTGGCGTCGGCCTTGAGGTTGGGGTAGTTCTCGGAGACCACCAGGAGGCGCGACAGGGCGCCGGAGAGTTCGCCCTGGGCTTTCTGGAACTTGGCCATCGCGTCCGGATCGTTCACTAGTTCCGGCGTCACTTTCATGCCTGCCACGTTGGCGCGGGCTTCCGTCACACGGGTCAGCACTTCCTTCTCGTGGGCCGCGTAGCCCTGCACCACCTGGACCAGATTGGGAATCAGGTCGGCCCGGCGCTTGTACTGGTTGAGCACCTCCGACCACGAGGCGTTGACCTGCTCGTCGTTGATCTGGATCTGGTTATAGCCGCAGCCTGTGAGCAGCAGCACGGACAGGATCATCGACAGGAAAAGTTTGAAGCGCATGGTATGTCCTCGAAATAAATGAAGCCGGTAAAGGCGTCCTCGCCGCTCATTCTAGCCACGCCGGGTATCGGGCGGCGGCGCCCGGCGCATCGCCATCAAATCTTGCAGTTCGATCCACGCGCCGCTAAGCCCCGTGTTTCAGTCGCCGCATCGTCGCGCGGGCGAAGCATAAGTCTTCCCAGACTTTTGCCTTGTCCGGCTGGTTGCGCAGCAGATAGGCCGGATGGTAGGTGACGATCACGGGAATTCCGTTATACGCGAAGAGCTTGCCCCGCGCGGCGGCGATCTTGATCTCCTGGTTCAGCAGCGCCTGCGCCGCGGGTCGGCCAAGGGCGACAATCAGCCGTGGCTGGAGGAGTTCGATCTGACGCTGAAGATAGGGGAAGCAGGCGGCAAGCTCGGTCGTTTCCGGGGTGCGATTGTTGGGCGGACGACATTTGACCGCGTTGCCGATGAAGACGTCGTCGCCGCGCCTGAGGTCGATGGTCGTCAGCATGGCGTCGAGCAGGCGTCCGGCCTGACCGACGAAGGGCTCGCCCCGCTCGTCCTCCTCGGCGCCCGGCCCTTCGCCGACGAACAGCCAGTCGGCCTGACGGTCGCCGACGCCGGGCACGGCCCGTTTGCGGCGCTTGCACAGATCGCAGGCCGCGCATTCGCGGATTCGGGCGTCGAGTTCATCCCAGCCGAGGCTTGCAAGATCACCCGCAGGCTGCGGGCTCGGCACGGGTGCCCCGCCTTCGGCCGCGGGAGGCATGAATCGCGCCAGGGGTTGGACCACGGGAGCTTCCGCCCGGCCCACGGCTGGGCGCGGCGCAGCCTGCCGCGGCTCGGGAGCAGGTGCCGCAATCTGCTCGGCCACAAGCTCTTCGGGCGCGTTCTGTTCGACCGCTTGCGCACTGCGCAGACGCCACAAAGGCGCCAGACCCATCTCACGCAGGATGCCGTCGCGCCGCGAATTCACAGCCGCCCCCGCATCACCAGCGCGTCCTCACGCCCGTCGGCCGCCGGGTAATAGCCCTTGCGCCGGCCGATCGTCTCGAAACCGGCACGCGCATAGAGCGCCAGCGCCGGCGCGTTGGATGGCCGCACTTCGAGAAAGAGCTGACGCGCGCCAGCCTGCCGCGCAACGCCGCCGAGATGATCGAGCAGACGCCGCCCGAACCCCTGCCCCTGGCGTGCAGAAACAACACTGATATTCAGAATGTGGGCCTCGTCGATCACCATCATCAAGACCGCGTAACCCACCGGCTCGGCACCGTCGAACATCATCCAGCAGCCGTAGCCGGCGCTCATCGAATCGGAGAAATTCATCGCCGACCACGGAAACGGATACAGCAAACGATCCTGTGCCGCGACCCACTCCAGATCGGCCTCGCCCATCGGCGCAAACGAAACCGCGCCGACGGCCTCAGGCGCGACGTCGCTCATGCCTTGCCCCCGCGGGCAACGCGCTCGGCGGTGGTCATGGCCACCTTGTCGCGCACATAGAGCGGGGCGGCGAGGGCCGGGTCGACGACCTCGCCACGCCGGAAGCGTTCGGCGGCCAGACGCGCAACGGACGAAGCGAGCGGCATCGGCGCCCCATCGAATCCGCTCAGGCGCGCGCCAAGGGCGGGAACGAGCACCTCGCCATAAACCCTGAAAGCCGAACCGAAACCGAACCACCCGCCTTCGGCCGGCAGATGCACATCGAGCGGCGCCGCACAGGCCGGCGCCAGACATTCCTGCAGGCCGCCGTCGAAACGCCGGTAGGCTGCAAAATAAACCTCCGACATCCGCGCATCGGCGGCGACGAAAATCGTATCGCGCTCACACTGGCTCGCCAGCGCCTCCAGGGTTCCGACCGGAATGAGCGGCTTGCCGGCGCCCATTGCCAGTCCCTGGGCCACGCCGCAGGCAAGCCGCAAACCGGTGAATGCGCCGGGGCCGGCGCCGAAGGCGATCGCATCGACCTCGCCAAGCGCGAGGCCTGCGTCGTTCAGCAAGCGGAGAATTTCGGGAAGAATGGTTTCCGAGTGGCCGGGATTGCCGGCGACGGATCGTTCGACGACACGCTCGCCGTCCAACAGGGCGACCGAGGCGGATTCGGAGGAAGTTTCAAGGGCTAGGATCTTCATGGCCCGCGCATTCTACCGCCCCACACGCCAGCCGCGCGGACACCCTCGCGACTCAGTGCCCTCAGTGCCTATGGCGCGGCATGGCTCCGTAGACATCGCGCCCGGCGTCGTGGACATCGCGCCGGAGTTGCTGTCGCTCCTCCGACGACCAGCGCCGCAGGTTACGGCTGTCCTCCGCATCCGGACGACGCAGCGACTGCTCGGGCAAGAAAGAGGCTGGCGCTTCCCGCTCCGGACGTTCGGAGGCACTGGCATAAGCGCGCAACCACGCACCGCCCCGCTCGCCTCCATCGGCCCACGCTGCGCTACAACCCAGTTGCCCCGCCAGCACGACCGCCGCCATCAGGCCGAGGCGGCGACAAAACCCACTCTGCACAGACATCTCGATTTCCATGCTGATTATCCTAACCCGACGACGGGATTTCAGTCATCCCGCCATGTTCGATTCGATTCTGGCAGCCCTGCCGGAAATTGAAATCCGCTTTTGTAAGAGGATGTTAGACCTCTGCCACACCTTACGTTTGCTTACTGCCAGTGCACAGCTCTGCTAGCCGGTTTGCGGGGGAGAAGCTAGGATTCGCTCCATGGAAAAAGAAAGCTATCGTATTCTCGTCGTCGACGACGATCTCCGCCTGCGGGATCTGCTCAAGCGCTATCTTGGCGAACAGGGTTTCAACGTCAAGACCGTCAGCGACGCGCCCCAGATGGACCGCGCGCTGCTGCGCGAGCATTTCGATCTGATGGTGCTCGATCTGATGCTCCCCGGCGAGGATGGCCTGTCCATCTGCCGACGGCTGCGCGGCACCAACAACGCCATCCCCATCGTGATGCTTACCGCCAAGGGTGACGACGTGGATCGCATCGTCGGCCTTGAAATGGGCGCCGACGATTACCTGCCCAAACCCTTCAACCCGCGCGAACTGGTCGCGCGCATCCACGCCGTGCTGCGCCGTCAGCCGCAAACGCCGCCCGGCGCACCGGCGACCGACGACGAGGAAGTGCGCTTCGGCCAGATCGTCGTCCAGCTCGGCACCCGCATGCTGATCCGTAACGGCGAGGAAACCCTGCTCACCACCGGCGAATTCGCGCTCCTCAAGGTGCTGCTGCAGCATCCGCGCCAACCCCTCTCCCGCGACCGCCTGATGGAGTTGGCCCGCGGACGGGAATACGACGTCTTCGATCGCTCCATCGACGTTCAGATCTCGCGCCTGCGCAAGCTCATCGAAGAAGATCCCGGCAAGCCCCGCTACATCCAGACCGTGTGGGGCTTCGGTTACGTCTTTGTGCCCGAAGGCAACAAACACAGCGCGCAATAAGCCGGCTTCATGGCCCTGCCCCGCCTCCGCGCCCTCCTGCCGGGATCGCCGAGCACCCTGCTGTGGCGCATCTTCCTGCTGGTGGCCATCCTCATGCTCGCCTCGGTGGCCGTGTGGTCGGCCATCTTCAGCCACTTCGACCAGGCCAGCAGAGGTCGCCAGACCGCGCAAACCGTGGTCAGTCTGATCAATCTGACCCGCACCGCGCTGCTCAACGCCGATCCCGCCCTGCGCAAGGATCTGCTCCTCGACCTCGCGACCCTCGAAGGCATCCGCATCTACCCCGCCGAGGACGACGACAAGACCACGCCGCTGGAAGATACCGCGGTGCTGCGCCGGGTCATGGAGGATGTTCGTCTCCAGCTCGGCGCCGAAACCCGCTTCGCGGCATCCTGGGAAGGTCTGCCCGGCTTCTGGGTGAGCTTCCGCATCCAGGGCGACGATCCGGCCGGAATCGGCGACTTCTGGCTCATGCTGCCTGTCGAGAGGGTCATCCGCCCCCACGCCCTTGAATGGATGTGGTGGGGCGCCGCCGCCCTCAGTCTGGCCATGCTCGGCGCCTACATGATCGTGTCGCGCCTCAACCGGCCCCTCAAGGCGATGGCCGCCGCCGCCCGCACCGTCGGACGCGGCGAAGTGCCGCCGCGCCTCTCCGAGAGCGGTCCGACCGAACTTGCCGACCTCGCCCACGCCTTCAACCAGATGTCCCACGACCTGCAGCAGCTCGACGCCGATCGGGCGCTGATCCTGGCTGGCGTCTCCCACGACCTGCGCACGCCCCTCGCCCGCCTGCGTCTGGGCGTCGAAATGAGCGGCGCCGACCCTGCCGACGTGGACGCAATGGTTTCCGACATTGAGGACATGGATCGCATCATCGGGCAGTTTCTTGAGTTTTCGCGGACCGACGGCGGCGAAGCGCTGGCCCCTGTGGATCTGGCGGAACTGGCCGACGAACTCTCAGCACTCTATGCCCGCCGCGGTTTCCCGCTCGCGGTCCGGACCAACGGCGCCAGCGTTGCGCAGGCTCGCCCTCACGCCCTGCGCCGGGCCGTCACCAACCTCATCGAAAACGCCCTCAATTACGCCGGCGGCCCGCCCGACCTGGAAACCGGCAACGAAGGCGGACGGCCGCTGATCCGCGTGCTGGACCGCGGCCCCGGCATCCCCGCATCCGAGACCGACAGGGTGAAGCGTCCTTTTACCCGACTCGAATCGGCCCGCACCGATACCAAGGGGTCGGGACTCGGTCTCGCCATCGTCGACCGCATTGTCCGCGGCCAACAAGGAGAATTCCGCCTGGCCCCACGGGAAGGGGGTGGCCTTGCCGCCTGCATCGTTCTCCAACCCGCGCCAAAAAGCTGAGTTGAAGCTAGAATCGGAACAAACCCCCTTTTTGGCGCAACTTCCATGATCCTGTTCCATCAGTTCTTCGATCAGTCCAGTTCCACACTGACCTATCTACTGGCCGATCCCGTCACTGGCGATGCCGTGATCATCGACTCCGTAAAGGAGCACCTGGGGGCCTATCTCAGCTTCCTCCAAGAACAGGAACTGCAACTCGACTGGGTGCTGGAAACCCACATCCACGCCGATCACATTACCGGCGCGGCGGGTCTGTGCGAAGTCACCGGCGCGCGCAGCGCAATGGGTCTTGCCAGCGCTGCGGGCTGCGCCGACCGCCTGCTCAACGACGGCGACACCGTCGTCTTCGGCAATCAGGTGATCCGGACCATTGCCACCCCCGGCCACACACCCGGCTGTGTCACCTACCAATGGCGCGACCGCCTCTTCACCGGCGATGCACTCCTGATCGGCGGTTGCGGACGTACCGATTTCCAGGGCGGCAATGCCGGCAAGCTCTACGACAGTGTGACCGAACGCCTGTTCACCCTGCCGGACGAAACCCTGGTTTACCCGGCACACGACTATCGTGGCAGTCGCGTCTCCTGCATCGCCCAGGAAAGGGAAAGCAATCCCCGCTTCAAGGGCCTCAGCCGGCAGGCGTTCATCGAACAGATGGACAACCTCAAGCTGCCGCGCCCCGAAATGATGGACGACGCCCTGCCCGCCAACCTGAACTGCGGCAACAGCCGCACGCTGAGCCCTCATGGCGCCTGAGCAAGCCACGCCCTACGCACAACTGGGGGGCGACGAAACCATCCGTCGCCTCGTGCATCGATTCTACGAACTGATGGACACCCTGCCCGAAGCCTGGGACGTTCGTCAGATGCATCCCGAAGACCTGTCCGGCTCCGAACAAAAGCTCTTCATGTACCTCACCGGTTGGCTCGGCGGCCCGCCGCTCTATGAGCAGGCCCACGGCCACCCGCGCCTGCGGGCCCGTCACCTGCCCTTCACCATCGCCAGCCGCGAACGCGACCAGTGGCTCATGTGCATGCGGCTCGCCTTCGACGAATGCCTTCCCGAAAGCCCCCTGCGGAGCCGCCTCTGGGCCGCCATCGAAGGCCTAGCCGACCACATGCGCAACCGCGCCGACCCCGCCTGAAACTCGCCCACGGCCGCAACTTCACCGATGAAATTCCTCTTCGACCTGTTCCCGATCATCCTTTTTTTCGCAGCCTACAAATTCGCCGGCATCTTCGCCGCCACCGCCGTGGCGATCGCCGCCACCGTGGCCCAGATCGGCTGGGTGTGGTTCCGGCACCGCAAGGTAGACACCATGTTGTGGGTCAGCCTGATCATCGTCAGCGTGTTCGGCGGCGCCACCCTGTTTTTCCAGAACCCCACCTTCATCAAATGGAAGCCCACGGTTCTCTACTGGTTCTTCGCCGGCTCGCTGCTCGTGTCGAACTACATGCTCAAGAAAAACCTGATCCGCAAGATGCTCGAAGCCCAGATGAAGCTGCCCGAAGCCTTGTGGGGCCGGCTCAATCTCGCCTGGGCCGGCTTCTTCGCCGCGATGGGCGTGCTCAACCTTTTCATCGCATACAATTTTTCCGAAGAAACCTGGGTCAACTTCAAGCTTTTCGGTGGAATGGGCCTGATGCTTGTGTTCGTTCTGGCCCAAGGGATGCTTCTGTCCCGTTACATTGAAGAGGAATCCAACTGATGCTTTACGTATTGATCGGCGAAGACGCCCCCGGCTCCCTCGAAAAACGTCTCGCCGCCCGTCCCGAACATGTGGCCCGCCTGCAGGCCTTGCAGGCCGACGGTCGCCTGATCCTGGCCGGCCCCTGTCCGGCGATCGATTCGCCCGATCCCGGCCCGGCCGGCTTCACCGGCAGCGTGATCATTGCCGAATTCCCCTCCCTCGCCGAAGCCGAGGCCTGGGCCGCGGCCGACCCCTACGTCGCCACCGGCGTGTTTGTGCGCTGCACCGTCAAGCCTTTCCGGAAAACCCTGCCATGAGCGTGGTCGACGAAATCCGTAATCGGCTGGCGCCGCTCGCGCCCACGCGGCTCGACCTGATCGACGACAGCGCCCTGCACGCCGGTCATGCCGGCGCCCGCTCGGGCGGCGGTCATTATCGACTCAGCATTGTGTCCGCCGCCTTCAGCGGCAAGAACACCGTCGCGCGCCACCGGTTGATTTACGCCGCGCTCGGCGAGATGATGCGCCGGGAAATTCATGCGTTGGCCATTCAGGCACAATCGCCCGAAGATCTGTAACAATTTCAACCCGCCCCACCAAGCAAGGAAAACTGATGAAGATCACCCCGACCCGTCTGGCCGTGTCCCTTTTTGCCGCCTTCATTGCGCTGCCCGCGGCGGCCCAGACCGTCGCCACCGTCAACGGCGCCGCCATTCCGCAAGCCCGCGCCGATCTGCTGATCAACGAGCAGCGCGCTCAGGGTGCCCCCGACTCCGATCAGCTGCGAAACGCCGTCAAGGAACATCTGATCGGCCTCGAAGTGGTTGCCCAGGCCGCCCGCAAAAAGGGGCTTGAAAAGAACGCCGCCCTCCAGACCCGCCTCGATCTGGCCCGCCAGTCGCTGCTGGCCAACGCCTACATCCAGGATTTCGTGAAAGCCAACCCGGTAAGCGAAGCCGAAGTGAAGGCCGAGTACGATAAATTCAAGGCCCAGCTTGGCGACAAGGAATACAAGGCCCGCCACATCCTCGTCGAGAAGGAAGAAGATGCCAAGGCCATCATCGCCAAACTCGACAAGGGCGAGAAGTTCGACGATCTGGCCAAGCAATCCAAAGATCCCGGCTCCAAGGACAAGGGCGGCGACCTCGGCTGGGCCAACCCGGCCGGTTTCGTGAAGCCTTTCGCCGATGCGCTGACCAAGCTCGAAAAGGGCAAGTACACCGCCACCCCGGTGAAGACCGACTTTGGCTATCACGTCATCAAGCTCGACGACAGCCGCGCGCTCAAGGCCCCGACCTTCGACGAAGTGAAAGCCCAGCTCAAGCAGCGCATCGAGAAGCAACGGGTCGACCATCACGTCGCCGAACTGCGCGCCAAAGCCACCATCAAGTAAGCACCGACACGCCGCACCCCAAAGCCGACGGCCCTCCGTCGGCTTTTTTCATTCGGCCCGTCTCCCGCGGCGAGCCGACTACAACACCGGACCGAAGCCCGCTAAGCTACGGAACTCCGGTTTTACGACGTCACCCGCCATGTCCCGATTCCGCACCCTCGCCCTCACCGCCGCCACGGCTCTCGCCACGCTCGCAGCACCGGCCCACGCAGGCAAGATCCTCGATGGCATCAAGGCCCGAGGGCAACTCGCCTGCGGCGTCAGCACCGGCGTCATCGGCTTTTCGGCGGCCGACAGTCAGGGCCACTGGCGGGGGCTGGACGTGGATATCTGCCGCGCCATCGCTGCCGCCGTCCTCGGCGACGCCAACAAAGTGCGCTGGGTGCCGCTCAGCTCACAGCAACGCTTCACCGCGCTGCAATCCGGCGAGGTGGACATCCTGTCCCGCAACACCACCTGGAGCCTGACCCGTGACGCCGCGCTCGGCCTGCATTTCACCGCCGTCACCTACTACGACGGCCAAGGTTTCATGGTCGCCAAGAAGTCGAAGGTGACCAGCGCCCGGCAGCTCAAGAACGCCGAAATCTGCGTCCAGTCCGGCACCACCACCGAAAAGAACCTCTCCGACTACTTCCGCTCCCAGGGCATCAAGGTCAAGCCGGTGGTGTTCGACAAGTTCGAACCCTCGATCAAGGCCTTCTTCAGCGGCCGCTGCCAGGCCTACACCACTGACGCATCGGCTCTGGCGTTCATCCGCTCCAAGGAAGCGCCCAATCCCGACGACTACGTCGTGCTGCCGGAAATCATCTCCAAGGAACCCCTCGGCCCGGCCGTGCGCCGCGGCGACGACGAGTGGTTCGCGGTGGTCAAGTGGGTCATCAACGCACTGATCGAAGCCGAAGAACTGGGCATCACCCAAGCCAAGGCCGATTCGATGAAGTCCTCCCCGGACCCGACCGTTCAGCGCTTCCTGGGCGTCGGCGAAGACCTCGGCAAGAGCCTCGGCCTGGACCGGGAATGGGCGGCCCGCGCGGTCAAGGCCGGCGGCAACTACGGTGACATCTTCAACCGCAACGTCGGCGCCGATTCACCGCTCAAACTGCCCCGTGGCCTCAACGCCCAGTGGAACAAAGGCGGCATCCTCTACGCTCTGCCGCTGCGCTGATCCGATGCAGATCCGGCAGTCCGCCAACCGTGCGCTCCAGGCACTGATCGTCGTCGCCGTCGTCGGCCTGTTCGCGCTGCTCGCCGTGACGACCGCCGAGCACCTGCAGCAGCGCGGCATCCGCAGCGGTTTCGACTTCCTGCTGGAGCCGGCCGGCTTCACCCTCGGCGAAAGCCTGCTGCCCGTCGATGCCGGCGATTCCACCTGGCTCGCCTTCACCGCCGGCCTCTTCAACACCCTGCGCGTCGCCCTGCCCGGCGCGGCGCTGGCGCTCGGCATCGGCACCCTCGCCGGCTTCGGGCGGCTGGCCGACAACCCCCTGGTACGCGGCCTCGCCGGTGCCTATGTGAACGCGTTCCGCAACATTCCGTTGCTGCTCCAGTTGCTCGCCTGGTACTTCATCCTCACCGACCTGCTGCCCGCCGCCGATGCCGCGCTGCGCCTCGCGCCGGGCGTTTTTGTCAGCAAGTCCGGGCTGGCCCTGCCCTGGTGGGGCGACGGCGGCTTCGAGATTCCCGAGCCGGGCGGCTTTGGCATCGACGGTGGCGCCCGCCTCACGCCGGAATATCTGGCGATGCTGATCGGGCTCGTCCTCTACTCCGCCGCCTACATCGCCGAAACCCTGCGGGCCGCGGTGCTCGCCCTGCCGCCCGGCCAGCGCCTCGCCGCCCTCGCCCTCGGTATGACGCCGCGGCAGGTCTTCCGGCTCGTTCTGCTGCCTCAAGCCTGGCGCGCAGCCCTGCCGCCGGTCACCAGCCAGTTGCTCAACCTGTTCAAAAATGCCTCGCTGGCGGTCGCCATCGGCTACCCCGACCTCGTTTCGGTGGCCGGCACCAGCCTCAACCAGACCGGCCGCGCCATCGAGTGCCTGGTCATCGTGATCGTCGTCTATCTGCTGCTGTCCCTTGTCGCCGCCGCAGTCAGCCACGCACTCGAACGACGCAGCCAGTGGGAGCGTCCGACGTGAGCCTCGCCGCCCTCCGCCGACGCTTCTTCGGCGACGCGCTCAACGGCGCACTCACCCTGCTGCTCATCGCCGCCGCCATTCTGTGGCTGCCACCGCTGTTCCGCTGGGCCGTGCTCAACGCCCGCTTTGCGCCGGACGTCGCCGCCTGCGAGGCACTGAACCGCAGCGGCGCCTGCTGGGGCGTGGTTGCCGAAAAAGCCCGCTTCATCCTCCTCGGCCGCTATCCCGCCGCCGAATCCTGGCGGCCGGCGCTGGCCGCTGCGCTGATCGCGGGAAGCTGGCTCGGCGTGGCTTTCGGCGGGCTGCGCGGCAACCGTGTGCTGCCGGCCCTCGCCCTGCCGCCGCTCCTTGCCGTTCCGCTGCTCGGCGGCGGCATGGGCGGACTCCCGACGGTGCCCACCGAGTTGTGGGGCGGCCTGCCGCTCACGCTGCTGCTCACCGCCGCCGGCATGGCCGGGGCACTGCCGCTGGGCATCGCCGTGGCCTACGGGCGGCGTTCGTCCCTGCCGGTGCTGCGCGCCCTGCTCACCGGCTACGTGGAACTGGCCCGCGGCATTCCGCTGATCGCCGCGTTGTTCGTCGCGTCGTTTTTGCTGCCGCTATTCTTTCCGGACGGCGTGGCCATCGACATGCTGTGGCGGGTGCTGATCGCCATCGTGCTGTTCGCCGCCGCTTATCTGTCCGAGATCGTGCGCGGCGGCCTGCAGGCACTGCGCCAGGAGCAACTCGACGCCGCGGCAGCCCTTGGCTTCGGCTACTGGCAGGCCCAGCGCTGGATCGTACTGCCCCAGGTGCTGCGCGCAGTTGCCCCGTCGCTGGCCAACAGCGCCATTGCCCTGTTCAAGGACACCTCGCTGGTGACCATCGTCAGCCTCTACGAACTGACCGGCTCCCTGGGCCTCGCCCTTTCCGGCGACGCCCAGTGGCGGCCGTTCTACCTGGAAGCCTGGCTCTTCCTGGCGGCCATCTATTGGCTGGGCTGCGCACTCTTGGCGCGGATCAGCTCCGCAACACCGCTACGGCCTTGATCTCGACGATATAACCCGGCGCCCCGCACAGCTGGGCCGCGCCGATGGCTGTCCAGGCCGGAAAATCGCGTGTCAGATAGCGGTCCTTCACCTGCATGAACAGCGACAGATCGCGCATGTCGTCGTGAAAACTGGTCAGATCGACGATGTCGTTCATGGTCGCACCGCCGGCTTCCAGCACTTTTTTCAGGTTCTCGAAAGCCTGCACGATCTGCGCCTCGCGGCCTTCGACGAGCTGCATGTTCTCGTCCCGCCCGATCTGCCCGGAAACATAGATCGTATTGCCGACGCGCACCGCCGGCGCGTAGTGGATTTTTTCGTAAACGGCTTCCATGCCCTTCGGAATGATGGCTTGGCGGTCGGACATCGGTGCTCTCCTGTGTGTTATGGGGCGCCTATCCTACTACGCCGCGTCGGCCGCCCCTCGAGGCGTCCCGGCCTCCGCGCTCACTGCCATCAGAATTTCCGCCAGCCGGCGCACCCCTGGCCCGGCGAAATCCGGGTCGGCCTGTACCAGATAGATATCGATGAAACGCTCCTCCGCGCCGCCCAACTGCAGCGGCTTGAGCCGTCCGGCGGCCAGCTGGGCCTGGATATGCGCCTCCGGATACCAGGCAAAGCCGTGCCCGGCGCAGGCTGCGGCGATCGACATGGCCATACTGCTGAAAGTCCAGCGCTGTTCGACCTCGATGGTGGTCGTGCGGCGATCGCGGGTCGAGCCGGTCGCGCGCACCTGCAGGTGGCGCCACGAACGCAAATCCTTCTCGCCCAGTTCGCGCCCAAGCCGATGCAGCGGATGGGACGGCGCCGCCACTGCCAGCAGGCGCACATTGATCAGCGGCACACCGAGAAAGCCGGGCGGGACATGGGGCGTCAAGGCAATCTCCGCCTGTCCGCCAAGCAGCGCCTCGCCGGTGCCGCCAAGCACCGATTCGATCACCTCCACCCGCGTCCCCGGCGCCTCCGCGCCGAACCGGGCCAGCGCATCGAGCAGCAGATCGGGCGGAAACAGCACTTCCGCCGCCAGCCCGATCTCGGCCTCCCAGCCTGCCGACAACTTGCGCGCCACCCGCTCCAGATCGCCCGCCTCATTCACCAGCGCCAGCGCCCGGCGATAGAGCATGTGCCCGGTTGGGGTGAGCGCCGCCTTGCGACCGTGGATCTCGAAGGCCCGCACCCCCAGCACGGATTCGATCTTCTGCACCGCGTAAGTCACGGACGACTGGCTCTTGTGCAGCGCCTCGGCAGCCTGGGCGTAACCGCCGGCGTCGACCACCGCAATCAGGGCACGCCACTGATCGAGCGCGATATGAGGAGAAGGGATCACGAAACCTATCCACTGAATAGATTGATTTAAACGGAATCTTGTACTTTTTTATCTTTCCGGTAAATCGTTTAATGACTCCACTTCCCTCTCACATGGAGTCCCGAACATGAGCACCCTTCTGAAGATCAACGCCAGCCTGTTCTCCAACCAAGGTCAATCCAGCCAGCTCGCCGACCGCTTCGTCGCCGCCTGGCAAGCCCATCACGCCGGCACCACCGTCGTCACCCGCGATCTGGCTGCCGAGCCCGTGCCGCACCTGGACGGCGCCCGCTTCATGTCCTTTCTGACCAAGCCCGAAGAGCGCAGCGCCGAGCAGCAAGCCGTCGTCGCCTACTCCGACGCCCTGATCGCCGAACTGCGCGAAGCCGACATCGTCGTGATCGGTCTGCCGATGTACAACTTCGGCATCCCCTCCACGCTCAAGGCCTACTTCGACCACATCGCCCGCGCCGGCATCACCTTCCAATACACCGCCGAAGGTCCGAAAGGCCTGCTGACCGGCAAGAAGGCCTACATCCTCGCCGCCCGCGGCGGCCGCTACGTCGGCACCCCGAAGGACAGCCAGACCACCTATGTGCGCGACTTCCTCGGCTTCATCGGCATCACCGACGTCGAGTTCGTTTACGCTGAAGGCCTCAACATGGGCGACGAAAGCAAATCCACGGCCCTCGCCGAAGCCCACAAGGCCGTCGCCGAACTGACCGCCTGAGCAAGCCCCCAACCCCCGGAGCGCATCATGACGACCCGCAGCCTGCTGAAGATCATCCCCTCGATTCCCGTTTCCGACGGCGCCGGCGTCAAGCTGCGGCGCAGCCTGGGCCAGAGTCAGTGGCTGCGTCTCGATCCCTTCCTGATGCTCGACGAGTTCGCCACGGACAACCCCGACGACTACATCGCCGGCTTTCCGGCCCACCCGCACCGGGGCTTCGAGACGGTCACCTACATGCTCGAAGGCGACTTCCTGCACGAAGATCACCTCGGCCACAAGGGCCACCTGCGCGGCGGCGGCGCCCAGTGGATGACCGCCGGACGCGGCATCATCCACTCCGAAATGCCGCTGCAACAAAGCGGCCGCCTGCACGGCTTCCAGTTCTGGATCAACCTGCCGGC